>NZ_JACETT010000015.1:0-93895 GCF_013912365.1 Thermoactinomyces intermedius | reverse complement strand
CAGCCGTGTGGAGTGTCAATTTTCACTTTTATCACTTTTTTTAATCATGTTTTTCAACTGCTCCACAAATTCAGGAACCGTGTCAATCAGGCGGTCATATAAATGGGTTTGTTTATCCATGTTTAACACACGGATTCCTTTTTCACCGACAACAAGAAATGCTACCGGGGTGACAGAAACGCCTCCGCCGCTTCCTCCACCAAACGGAAGCTTTTCCTGGCTTTTTTCAGCGGAATTTCTGGAATTTCCCCGCCCTTCCTGGTCATCCTCCTCTTTTTCATCCGAATGTCCTCTGAATTCACTTCCTCCCGCTGCAAACCCAAACCCGACTTTGGAAACCGGAATGATGACCTGGCCATCCTGCGTCTCCACCGGATCACCGATAATGGTATTGACATCAATCATTTCGCGAATATTTTCCATGGCAGTTTCCATCAAGTTTTGAATAGGGTGCTCAGACATTTATTGGATCCTCCCTTTCCGCATATGATCTGATAAACGTTTCACAGCAAGGATAGCATGCCCGATCCGGAACCGGATTATACTGTGAAAATAAGTTTCCAATATCGCTTCATTAAATCTCGGATCCACCTTCAACTCCGGTTTGGCATTCCACCGGATTTGATTTCCTAGCCAGCTGAGAAGCATCCACTTGATGCTCCATGCCAATCCGGTTAAAATCCCCGCTTCTGCTGCATCCCCCGTCCCGATCTTGGTGTTCCAGACAAATTTTTCACAAGTGATTTTTCCAAAGAACCACCGCATGATCCGCTGAAAATCATGAAACCGGTAAAGAATTTGTCGATATGCAAAATGAAGTTTCTTGATTTTCCGTTTATCAATTTGAACCGATTCCTTTTTCGGTTTGGTTTTGGCCTTGCCAATCTTACCGGTCACATTTTTCCTGGCGACCACCCCTTCATCCAAACCACTCCATTGGATACGCGGCAAATAGTATTGAAATCTGAGCAATCCGCCAAACATATTCACTTTGATTTTCCCGAAATCGTTTTGCGCTTCCCGTTTAAACAGCAATTCAATTTGAATGTTGGAAAACCAGGTTACAATAAAGAAGACCAACAGCATCACAAGAATGATCAGAAAAAAAATCAACCCCACCACCTGCCATCACTGGGTAGTTTGGGCAAGATGACGGGGGAATATACATTATTATCCAATGAAATTTGAAACCGCCCGGCCTTTTTTAAAAAATTCCGACCAATGAGATGCTAATTGCACTTTTTTCTTGAATATTGATGAATCAGTTCTTCAATTTCTTCAATTTTTTCGGTATGTATCAGCCGTTCGATGTTTTTCTCTTCAGACAATAATTGAGATAAATCCGACAATGCATGTAAATGCAGCTTTTGGTCGATGGCTGCCAGGATAATAATCAGATGCACCTCTTGTCCTCTTCCAAAAGAAACACTCTTCTTTAACCGCAAAAGACTCATGGATAACCGGTTCACTCCCGCATCCGGACGCGCATGGGCAATGGCCACATGGGGTGTCAACACCACATAGGGGCCCAGCGTTTCAATAATATGGATCATGGCTTTTACATATTCCGGCTCAATCCATCCTTTTTTTAACAGGGGTTCGGATGCATATTGAATCGCCTCTTTCCAATTGCGGACTTCCTCTTTTAAAACAATGGTGTCCCTCGTGATCAATTCATGTAACAAATTCAGCCTGCCTCCTCTCCGGTCCAGCCATTCACGTTTTTTCACCTTAAAAGCGTTTACAAAAACGGTACTTTTTCTTTTTTCGTTTTTTAAAAAAGGAGGCCGGCCGGCCTCCTTTAAACGGGAGATCCTTCATCCGTCTCCGGTTCCTCCGTTTGTTCCACACCCAAACGCTTAAACAAATCCTGGCGCTCTTGTTCCCATTCCTGCCAATCAAAGATGGATTCCGGCGGGGGGAGTTCTTCGATATCGTTCAGCCCGAAATAATCCAGAAAATCTTTGCTGGTTCCGTATAAAATCGGGCGTCCCGCTCCTTCCGCCCTGCCGGCTTCCCGAATCAACCCCTTCCGTGAAAGGACTTGCAACACCCGTTCGCTTTTGACCCCCCGGATCTCTTCAATCTCGACCCGCGTAATCGGTTGCCGGTATGCAATAATGGCAAGGGTCTCCAATGCCGCCCGGGACAGCCGCGAACGGTTCGGGGCTTGGGCCATCTTTTCAAAGTAAGGCGCATGTTCGGGCAATGTGGTCATTTGGTAAACCTGGGCCACTTTGACGATCTGAATACCTCTTTGCTGTTCCTTATAGTCGACCCTGAGGTCATGCAAACATTGTTCCACTTCGTGTTTTTCCAAGCCGGTCACATCGGCCAGTTCTTTTATGCTCATTCCTTCTTCTCCGGCTGCAAACAAAAGACCTTCCAGCACTGCTTTCATATCCCGGCTCATCTAAGGCTGCACCTCCGCCTGCAGTCGTTCCACCCGGATATCCCCGAACATATGCTCCTGATAACAAACGATCCTTTTTAATTTCATCAGTTCCAGAAGCGCCAAAAAGGTCGTGATCACCCGTTCTTTGGTGGCGGTTTTCCAATCGATCAGTTTGGAAAAGAGCAACTGCCCTTTTTCTGTCAAAAGCTCATCAATTTCATTCATCCGGTCACTGACCGAAATCTCTTCCCTGGTCAACTTGGCTTCCGGCTCATGGGTTTCCCGGTTTTTCAGCGCCTCAACAAATGCCTGCAACAAATCGTCCGGAGTAAGCCCTTCAACCGGATTGACTTCCGGCGTGTAGGCCGTCAGATCCATCGCCGGACGGGAGTAAATTTTGCTTCTTTCTTCTTCCCGCTGGCGCAACACTTCCCCCAAACGTTTATATTTCTTGTATTCCAGCAACCGTTCGACCAGTTCCGTCCGGGGATCTTCAAACCATTCATCCTCTTCCATCATAAAGTCTTCTTCCAAAACCTCTTGCTTGGGCAGAAGCATTCTGCTCTTGATGGCCAAAAGCGTTGCCGCCATGACCAAAAACTCACTGGCCACATCCAGCTTTCTCTCTTTGGCTTCGTTTAACACTTGCATATATTGTTCGGTGATTTGCGCAATCGGAACCTCATAAATATCCACTTCCGAGGTTTCGATTAAATGCAACAACAAATCAAGAGGCCCTTCAAACATATCCAGCTTAATTTTTACTTCTTCCATATGATAATCGTTACCCCATCAACGATTTAACTGTTTCATCAAATCAGCCATTTCGATGGCCGCCAGTGCACTTTCCCATCCTTTGTTTCCGGCTTTGGTACCAGCTCTTTCAATGGCTTGCTCAATGTTTTCGGTGGTGATCACTCCAAAAATCACCGGGAGTTGATGACGCACACTTGCAGCCGCCACTCCTTTGGAAACTTCATTGCATACATAATCGTAATGGGTGGTGGCGCCGCGAATCACACAGCCCAACGCGATCACCGCATCGTATTTTTTCGATGCAGCCAATTGATCGGCAATCAGCGGAATTTCAAAAGCTCCCGGCACCCAAACGATGTCAATGGCATCATCTTCAGCTCCATGGCGTTTCAAACCGTCAACGGCTCCATTCACCAATTTGCCGGTGATAAATTCGTTAAACCGTCCGGCGACAATCGCAAACCGCATTCCTGTTGCCACAAGTCTTCCTTCATATACATTCGGCATTCTTGTTTCCTCCTCTTTTTACAAATGCAACATGTGACCCAATTTTTCCTTTTTCGTTTCCATATAACGACGATTATTTTTGTTGGCGGGGATTTCCAGAGGAACCACCTCTGTCACTTCCAACCCGTAACCTTTTAAACCGGTGATTTTCCGCGGGTTATTGGTCATCAGGCGCATTTTCCCCACGCCCAAATCGCGCAGGATTTGCGCGCCAATCCCGTATTCACGCAAATCATCGCGGAATCCGAGACGCAGGTTGGCTTCCACCGTATCCAAGCCTTCTTCCTGCAGTTTGTATGCTTTTAATTTATTGATCAACCCGATTCCGCGCCCTTCTTGCCGCATATAGAGAAGCACTCCTTGTCCGGCTTCTTCGATTTTCCGCAGCGCGGCATGCAACTGGGGTCCGCAGTCGCATCGTTTGGATCCGAAAACATCTCCCGTCAAGCATTCGGAATGAACGCGGACCAAGACGGGTTGTTCCGGATCAATCTCTCCTTTGACAAAGGCGACGTGTTCTTTTTCGTCAATTTCATTGGTGTAACCGATCATTTGAAACTCGCCGTATTCAGTCGGCATCCGGACCGACACGACGCGCTCGATCAATGTTTCTTTTTGCCGCCGGTAACGGATGAGATCTTGAATGGTAATCATTTTCAATCCAAATTTCCGGCTCATTTCCTTCAAATCGGGCACACGGGCCATGGTTCCGTCTTCTTTGATCACTTCACAAATCACTCCGGCCGGATATGCCCCGCACAACCGCGCCAAATCAACGGCTGCCTCGGTGTGGCCTGCACGGCGCAACACACCGCCTTCACGGGCAATCAGCGGGAAAATGTGTCCCGGGCGCCGGAAGTCTTGGGCTCCCCGATTGGGATCGATCAATTGCATCACGGTAAGTGACCTTTCAAAAGCCGAGATCCCGGTCGAGGTTTCCATGGCGTCCACCGACACGGTAAAGGCCGTTCCGTGCCGGTCTGTATTGTGATGGACCATAAGCGGCAAATCCAATTCCCGTGCACGTTCTTCCGTCATCGGCACACACACCAGACCCCGTCCGTGGGTGATCATAAAATTAATGGCCTCCGGCGTCGCTTTCTCGGCGAGCACCACCAAATCCCCTTCATTTTCGCGGTCTTCGTCATCCACGACAATGATGATTTCTCCTTTTTTCAAAGCAGACAGAGCTTCTTCAATCGTATCAAAAGACATGGTATCCCCCCTTATCCGATAAATCCGTGTTCCTTCAGCATCTCCCGGGTGATCGGCGAACCGGAACCGGTTTTATTCTCAAACCACTTGTGCAGGTATTTTCCGATCATATCCACTTCGATATTCACCATGTCTCCCTGCTTTGCGTCACGCAATTGGGTGTGCTTGTAAGTATGCGGGATCAAGGAAACCGTAAAGTCATGGTCACGGACTTCCACAAGCGTCAAACTGATGCCATTGACGGCCACGGATCCCTTTTCAATCATGTATCGGGTCAATTGCGGGCTGGTTTCAATCCGGTACACGACGGCATTTTCATAAGGGGTCTTCGACAGGATGGTACCGACTCCGTCCACATGCCCCTGAACAAAATGGCCGCCCATTCGCTGCCCGGCGGCAACCGCCCGCTCCAGATTGACCGGATCCGACACATTCAACTTGCCGAGATTGGTCCGTTTCATGGTTTCCGGCATGGCATCGGCCATAAAATAGTCACTGCCCAGCCGGGTAACCGTCAAACAAACCCCGTTGACGGCGATGCTGTCGCCCAGTTGGGTGCCCTCCAAAACCTTCCGGCACTGAATGGTCAATTCCATGGTCAGCGGATTTTTCCGCAATTGCTTGATCCGTCCCACTTCTTCAATGATTCCTGTAAACACATTGACGCCCCCCTTTTAACCTTGTGCCGGCTTTTCATCAGAAATATATCCCGTGAGCAGGAAATCTTCCCCAAAGCGCCGGATCTCCGTGTGTTTCAAAGAAACAGCCTCCTGCATCCGTTCGGGATTGTCTCCCGCAATGGCACTTTTGCTGTCTTTGCCGCCCAATAATTTGGGGGCCAGATAAGCCATCACCTTTTGCACGTGGCCGCCCCGCAAAAAGGATGCATTGACCTGGCTGCCTCCTTCCACGATCAACGATAAAATCCCCTGCTGCCCCAAGTAAACCAACACTTCATCGATATCAACCCGGTCTTCGCTTTGGGTCACGATCACTTTGACCCCTTTTTCAATCAACCGGTCCACTTTGCTCCGGTCACAGCGGGGCGTTGTAAAAATCCAGGTCGGAGCATCTTCCGTGTTCACGATTTGCGCATCCAGCGGGGTGCGAAGCCGGCTGTCCAACACGATCCGCACCGGTTGCCGGACCGGCTCTCCGTCGATCCGTGCGGTCAATTGCGGGTCATCTGCCAAAACCGTTCCCACGCCCACAAGGATCGCATCGCTTTTTTTGCGGATTTGATGCACATGCGCTCTCGACTCACGACCTGTGACCCACCGGCTGTCCCCGTTGTATGCCGCGATCTTACCGTCCAAGGTGGTTGCCATCTTGAGCGTGACAAAAGGTTTTTTGGTTTTCCGGTGGTGAAAGTATGCTTCATTCAACCGCAAACATTCTTCACGCAAGATTCCTTCCACCACTTCGATTCCGGACTCGCGCAGCCGCTTGATCCCCTCGCCGGACACTTTTTCATCCGGGTCCACACACCCCACGACCACACGCCGGACCCCGGCTTCGATGATGCGCCCGGTGCAAGGCGGCGTGCGCCCGTAATGATTGCACGGCTCCAATGTCACATAAAGCGTACTGCCTCTGGCATCATCCCCGGCCATGTTTAAGGCATGGACTTCAGCGTGCGGTGTGCCGGCCTTTAAATGGGCTCCGGATCCGACAATCTGCCCGTCCTTGACCACGACGGCCCCGACCATCGGATTTGGGGAAGTTTGGCCCTCCGCCGCTTCAGCCAGTTGCAATGCCAAACGCATCCAGGTTTCGTGTGTCGTCAGCATCCTTCTCTCCTTATTCTTTATTGTCGAAGCAAATAAAAAACCTCGAATCTTTAATAATTCGAGGCAGTCACGGAAGAAACAGCTGTGTATCCTGAATGTAATAATTTTGCATACGGAAATAAGCCTTTAACAAATGTGAAAAAATTCACAGGTTAAAGGTACACATCTGTTCATCCTTCTCCCATCCAGACTTTCACTGTCGGTTTCGGAGTTGCACCGAATCCACCGCCAAAGCGGGTCACGGACTGAGGCAAACGAGCCATCACCGCCGGTCGGGAATTTCACCCTGCCCCGAAGGATGTGAAAAATCCATATCCAATTTTCACACCTTACCAATGAGTATAGCTTATCTTCATCAGATTGTCGATATCTCTTCTTTTTAAACAAAAAAGAATGAAGGTGAAATTCCACCTTCATTCTTTAGCTTGTCTGCCCGACTTCCGTCGACACATCGGGCAAATGCGTTTTTTTGCTCCAGGGCAAGCCGATTTGCATGCACATATACGAAAGGACGGCAAAGAACCCTGAAATAATGGTGGTATGCAACAACTCGGCCATTAATTTTCCGCCTGTCCAGACAATAATCGCACCGCTTAATGCCTGGAGCGTGATCAAAAGAAACGCAAGCCAACCCCCGCGCACCAAATCTTTCCGGTCCCGATGCTTCTTCAAAATGAAAATCAATGTGCCAAGGACAAGGAAAAAGAGCAAAAAGGCAAAATAACGGTGAAGCAAATGAATCTCCGCCAGGGAAGAAAAGCCGGGGAAAACGGTCGGGCCGCACAACGGGAAGGAATAGCCGCATCCCATCGTCGCCTCGGAATGGCGCACCAAAGCTCCCGTATACACCACGATATAAGTGTAGGCAGCCAAGCCCCAAAGCCATTTGGCAAGCGGGGTGTTTCGCATATCCATGAGCCCGTTCTTCTTTTCGGGATTGGACAATTGAAACAGATAAACCGTCAGCAAAATGACACTGGCAAAAGAAATAAGGGAAAAGCCGAAATGCAAAGCCAGCGAGAAGTTTTTGGCAAACGTGCCTTCAAAAACAACCGTCAATGCTCCGAGAACTCCTTGAAACACGACAAAAAACAAGCTTAAAAAACCCAAAACCTTTACTCGTTTATTCTCTTTAAACGCCATCCAGGACCAGACCGTCAAAATCAGGATCAACAACCCGTCCACTCCCGAGACGATCCGGTGGCTGTATTCAATCACGGTCTCCATCGGCAAACTTTCAGGGATCAGTTTTCCATGACAAAACGGCCAGGTGTTGCCGCAACCTTTCCCTGATTCCGTAGCGCTTACAATGGCTCCGATTGCCAACATGAAGTAAGCACCAATCGAAGTGATGATTCCGAATATCTGCAATGCGCGCAGTTGCTTCATCTGTTGATTCCCTCCCTCCGATGAGGAAAAATGTTCACAACTGATCATACCACAAATTTTGGTGAAAAGCCGCACAGGGACAAAAACGGCAAAAACTTATCACAACTCCGTAAAAAAAAGAGTGGAAACCCCCACTCATTTATGATTAGAATATACTTTTATGTGTTTTTATCATCCTTTGGGTTTAAAAATCGCCGCCGTCAAAAAGCCAAAGATGATGGCCGCAGAAATACCGGAACTCGTGATTTGAAAAATCCCTGACAACACCCCGATAAATCCGTTGCGATGCGCTTCCGACAATGCCCCGTGCACCAATGAATTGCCAAAGCTTGTAATCGGAACCGTTGCGCCGGCTCCGGCAAACTGGATCAACGGATCGTACAATCCGAATCCGTCCAACACCGCACCGGCCACCACCAATAAACTGAGGACGTGCGCCGGCGTCAAATTGGTTAAATCAATCAACAACTGTCCAATCACGCAAATTAATCCACCCACCAGAAAAGCAGCCCAATAAGAACCCATATTGCATACATCCTTTCTTGATCAATATCAAAAAAACATCCATTCCACAATGGAACCGGCCACTTTGCCGAGTGCCATTGCCAACAGAAAATAAACCATATAACCTTCCAGGTTCAAACGCCTTGCCATAATCGGGATGACGTTGACCACCTCTGTCAGCGCCGCCGCCAAAAGGCCGACAAACACCCCCATGAAAAGGCCGACGATCAGGGTGAAACCACCGGGCATCGAAAGCGACAGCGAACGAAAGTCCAACCAGGTAAAAAACAAAACGCCAAGTCCGATGCTGTACTCATAGAGGGCGATCATTTGCGGGGTCCTGGTCACTTGCGCCAGTCTCGGAACAATGTCAAGCACTGTGATAAAGGCGACAAAACCGCCACCGACCACCGTCCCTCCCGCCAGACCGATGAGGATGAGAAGCAAGTCATGGAACAGATTCATGACGACCGGAATCCTCTTTCCGCTTTTCATGATCGATCATGTATTGTTCAATGTTTTCCTGATACATGAACATCTCCAGTTCCAACGGACTTGGTTCTTCCTTCAACCGTTTTTTGATCAGGCGGTTAAAAAATACAAAAATGCCGATCCCGATTCCCAACGAATAAGGAATTTGCATGATCAAGGGGGATGATTTGTGTTCCCCGGTCACCAGATAATAAATACGTTCATGAACTTGTGGCATGCTGACGTCCATGTGGAAATTCATGATGGCCAATCCGGAACCGATAAATAAAAGAATCATCACCAACAGGACAAGAATAACCGAAGGCGGGCGGGAATGGCCGGAGATCTCAACCAATGTTTGCGGCGGCCCCGCATGGCGAACATCCAGTTCCGGAAAATGTTTGTGGATGATGTTCATGACATCCACCACATCGATCACATAAAAATTCCCATGCTGTACCTGCGGGTCATAAATGATCAAATCTTTGACTTTGCATGCAATTTCCTCTTTAGAATCCAACCGGGAAATATCTTTCAGATACAATGGTTGCCCGGGTTTTGTAACGGCCTTCTTTTTGAGGCGGATGGTTAACATGTCTTTCATCAGCGGGCAACTCCTTTAAACATCACTTAAGGTCATCCGTTAGTATGTGCAGAACCGGTCAAATATAAAAAAGCACCGTCAAGGTGCTTGAAGCCTGAAATTACCGGTTTTCTTTCTGGATATCCAGCTCCTGTCGCATTTTGGCAATAATTTTTTTTTCCAACCGCGAGACCTGAACTTGGGAAATGCCCAACCGGTTTGCCACTTCGGACTGTGTCTGGTCTTTGTAATAACGAAGATAAACGATTAACTTTTCACGATCGCTCAAACGGTGAATCGCTTCTTTGATGGCCAGCTTGTCAAACCAGGTGGTCACCGGCTCGTCGGCAATCTGGTCCATCAAGGTAATCGGGTCGCCGTCGTTTTCATATACCGTTTCGTGGATCGAAGCTGGAGCCCGGTTGGCTTCCTGAGCAAAAACAATCTCCTCGGGATCCACTCCCATCTCATTGGCGATTTCCTGAATGGTGGGCAAACGCCCGTATTTTTTGGACAAATGGTCTTTCGTTTTGCGGACGCGATTGGCCATCTCCTTTAACGACCGACTCACTTTCACCATGCCATCATCGCGTAAAAATCGCTGTATTTCGCCAATAATCATCGGAACGGCATAAGTGGAAAATTTCACGTCATAGTTTAAGTCAAATTTATCCACCGCTTTCAACAAACCGATACAACCGATCTGGAACAAATCCTCCGCCTCGTATCCGCGGTTCAAAAATCGTTGCACCACCGACCAAACCAACCGAATATTATGACGAATCAAACGGTTCCGGGACTCCATGTCCCCGTTTTGACTGGCCTGAATCAGTTCTTTCACTTCTTCATCCGACAAATGGCTGTGCCTGTTGTTGTATACATCCGGTTCCATAGGCATCCCTCAATGAGCCATCGTCTGCTGACGGCTTTTCAAGTATTTCACCATGTGAACGGTTGTGCCTTTTCCCGGTTTGGAATGAATCATCACTTCATCCATGAAATTTTCCATGATCGTAAATCCCATGCCCGACCGTTCCAATTCCGGTTTAGATGTGTAAAGCGGTTGTCTGGCTTCGTTGATATCTTCAATGCCGATACCCTGATCGGAGATGGTGATGCTGACCTTTTGTCCCTCGATATCCGTCCGGATATAGATGATCCCATCCTCTTTTTCTTCATATCCGTGAATCACCGCATTGGTCACCGCTTCGGAAACCACCGTCTTGATCTCGGTCAATTCCTCCACCGTCGGATCCAATTGAGAGATAAACGAAGCCACCGTCACTCTGGCAAACGCTTCATTTTCCGAACGACTGCTGAATTTCAGTTCCATGAAATTTTTTCCTGTTTCGCTCATGACGCCACCCCGCAAGCTGAAATTGCATGCTTTTCATTTTCGTATGTAGGCAAAATTTTAAATAACCCCGACATTTCCATCAAGCGGTATACCGGCGGCTGAATGGAACAAAGAATCATTTTTCCCCCCAACTGGGAAACTTTTTTATAACGTCCCAAAATCACACCCAATCCTGAACTGTCCATAAATTCCAAACGGGCCAGATTCAACACCAGGTGGCGAAACTCCCCTTTTTCCAATTCCGCTTCAATCGAAGCACGCACTTTTTCGGCATGATGATGGTCAAGCTCTCCGGCCAGCCGGACAATCAAAACCTGACGGTCGGAATCCATTTGCAGGGATAAACTCATCTCTCCCGCCCCTTTCTTTTTTTCCCATATCTTCTATGATTTTTCGGCCCTTTCCTTCTGTCTGCAAAAAATAACCAAAAAATGAGGATTCCTGACAAGATTGTCCAGAATCCCCTTTTCTTTTACATCTGTGTATTCACATTATCCGGCAAAAAAAGCATTTCTTTCACACTTCGTTTCACAGAGGTCCAGAGATTTGCCTTTTGGATCTCCATGTTGCTGATCAAATTCCACTCGGCAACGACTTTTCCGTCCTTTACAATCTGCAATTTTCCAAGGCGGTCTCCTTTTTTGACGGGAGCCTTTAAATCCTCCCAAATCCATTTCTTTTGATAATCGCGGATGGATTCTCCTTTTTTTATCAACATGTCGATCGGCTGTTTGGCTTCAATGCGGATTTTGTCCGGATTTCCCTTATCGATCCGTTTTTCCGCGATCAAATCCCCTTTGTTGTAAATCCGTTGGCTTGTGTAATGGTTAAAGGCATGATCCAGCATCGAAGAAACTTCCTGGTTCCGCTTCTTGACATCCGGTTCTCCCATCACCACGGCGATAAACCGGAGATTGTTCCTTTTGGCCGTGGCCGTCAAGCAATATTTCGCTTCGGAAGTGAATCCGGTTTTCAGCCCGTCCATTCCCGGATAAAACCGGACCAATTTGTTGGTATTGACCAGCCAGAACGGTTTTTTCGAATCTTTCCTCAGGTAATCTTCGTACAGTCCCGTATAGTTGGTCACTTTGGGATAAGAGAGAAGTTCCCTGGACATCACGGCAATGTCATAAGCTGAAGAGTAATGGCGTGATGCCGGCAAGCCGTTGCAATTTTCAAAATGTGTATTTTTCAGTCCCAATTCCCTGGCTTTGTCATTCATCATTTTCACAAAACGCTCTTCCGTGCCTCCCAAATATTCCGCCAGTGCCACTGCCGCATCATTGGCTGATGAAATGGCCATCGCCTTAAACAAGTCATGGACGGTCATTTGTTCTCCCGGTTCGAGGAAAATCTGGCTCCCGCCCATGGAAGCGGCATGTTCACTGACACGCACCGGATCCGACCAGGAAATTTTCCCCTGATCGATCGCCTCCATGACCAGTAACATGGTCATCACTTTGGTGATGCTTGCAGGCGGCAACGGTTGATGGCTGTTTTTTTCGTACAACACTTTCCCCGTCCCGGCATCCAGCAAAATGGCAGAAACGGCTTCCGGCGCCAGATCGGTTTCCGACCCTTCGGCCGAAACCGGTTGTGACGGAATCAATGAAACGGCCATCAAGCCGAGCGGCAGAATTAAACAGCTGAGCTTTTTCAGCATTCCAATTCCCTCCCCAGTAGCAGTATCTATAGTTTGAACCATGAACCGGATAATTATGCCAAAAAAGAAAAGACTTTACCGCTAACAGCAGTAAAGTCTTTATCGATCATTGTTTTTTATTTTTTGGACACTTCCACAATCACTTCTTTTTCCCCTTTTTTCACTTTTTTCAAAGCGATTTCGATTCCGTAATGGGGCAGGATCTTGCCTCCGTCCGGATTAAACGGGCTGGTGTAGTCGTGTCCGTCATAAAACTTCGGAATTCCCGGCAACGAATCATATTTCATGTAGGCTCCGTTGAATTCGATATCAATGGGGGAAGTCTTTTTGAATCCGAAAGCCGCATCATTGATTTGATACCGGGTGTCCGCCACGGTTCCGTCATTCCAGTAATGCCCGCGTTGATGGGCGTCAACCACGCCGAGGAACCCTTCTCCCGGATGGAGGCCCGTCATGTTATCTTCTCCCCAGCGGGCATCATAAAACCAGACCACCATGCCGGGGTCATAACTCAACATGGTTTGTCCGCGGCGAAGATGTTTCAGGGCAAGGTCCATTCCATGATGGGTACGCCATTCCACCAGATAATATTGTTCAAAGGGAATTTTGGATCCGTCAAATACTTTGAACCCATCCAACGCGAATTTCGGATCCCCTTCCGCATCATCGGAAAAGACCGTTTTTCCGTCTGCGGTGACAGCAATATTGTCCACATAGAATCCTTCCATCATCAATCCGATATCCGTGACGTAATTAAATTCGATTTTGATTTTTTTGCCGGTATACGGGGTCAAGTCCAACTCTTCTTCAACCCACTTGCCGTTGGTGTCATCATCGTATTGCCGGATGGTTTCCTTTTGTCCGTCGGCATAAACATTGACATACAAGAAATCATAACCGGCCTCAATCTGACGCCACGATTCAAATTGCAATTTTGCTTCCGAAGCCTGCGTCAAATCAATCTCCGCCGATGTCAGCTTGGTGTTCAGCATATTCCCCTTGTCAGAGAAATACGATTTCTTTCCTTTGGGCTGGGTCGGCGGATCCACCAGTTGTTCCGGCAGGTTGATTTTCAGGACTTTTCCTTTGCTGGATTGCGCCACCGCTTCTTTTAACACCGCCGCTCTTTTTTTGTGCAGGCGGTCGTAATCAATGACCGTGGCGGTCGGCCAGGTTCCGCCGTAGGTTTCCTGGAAATACAGTTTCGCCCACGGGCTGAATCCGGTCGGTTCGGTGCCCGGGATTTTCCCCGTCCAACTGCCGTAGGACATTAAGGACCAGGCTTCGATCGGGGAACCGGCACCGGTATAGCCGGTGTCATATTCATCCGGCAATCCGAGATTATGGCCGTATTCATGGGCAAAAACACCGGCCGCACCGTCTTCCGGCTGAATGATATAGTCAAAAGCCTTTAAACGGGTTCCAGGAATCGGAACCGGCTCCGAACCGATCACCGACCGGTGGGACCAAATCGCGTCCTCACCCAAATCGCCGCCCCCTGCTTCTTCGCCTTCACCGGAATGGACAATGAACAGGTTGTCCAACAAACCGTCCGGTTCCATGACATTGCCGTCATTGTCGAGATCGTACGGATCCCGTTGGTCATACAAGTCCTCTTTCCCGGCAATTTGTTGGCCGACGGAAGCCAAGGTTTCCATCACCAACTCACGGGGCCGGGCATCTTTTAATTCATAATCCCCTTGATCCTGGTGTCCTCCATAATATTTCGCTTCATGCTTTGCTTGAACCCAAGAGGTCACTTCGCCAACCACATTCCAGTACCCGACGGATTGTTCAAGATAATACTGGCGCAGGGATGGAATTTTCTCCCCGTCATCCATGGTAAATCCATCGCGGTTGAACAACAGCTGTTCATAATGTTCCGGATTAAAATCTTTTACCCAAAACTGGTTCTCTTTCTTTTTGATGGAATTGTGCGTAAAATCAGGAAATTCAATCAAGGCCACCACCGCGCGGTCATTAAAAGATTGTTTGCTCTCTTTCAGTGCTTGCACGGTATTTTCATCGATTTTGCTGATTTTGTCGAATACTTTTTGCTGAATCTTTTTCTTCCCTTTGTATGCTTTTTCACCAAATTTGGAAGAAGTGTCGATCCCTTCGGTTTGGCTGAAAGGAACTCTTCCATCCATCACGTATTCTTTCACGGCTTGATTGATTTCCTCAGGGCTTGCATCCTGATCCAGTTTCCCCTTCTCTTTCAAATGCCGAATCAGTGCATTTTCATTCACCAATGACCAGTCAACCCGTGTTTCCGCTTCTTTTGCTTCCACTTTTTTCGTCCATCCCGCCACCGGCGACATGACGATGGATCCGAGCAAAAGTGAAGAAGAAAGAAGGGCAAACACCTTTTTCGTTTTCTTCATCGGTTTCCCCCTTTGATATAAACATAAAAACACATCTATTATTATAAATTATGTTAATTTTTTTTCAACATGGATCTACTCTGTTTATCCCAAAAAACACCATAAAAAAGATGAAACCATGAAAAACCATGGTTCCATCTCCTTCCCTTCCGATTAATCCAACTGTCGCAAAATCCCTTTCACCAGTTTGATAAATTTCCCTTTGACCCGGTTGCCGGTTTCGATCACTTCTTCATGCGAAAGCGGTTGTGGCAAAATGCCCGCCGCCATGTTTGAAATGCAAGAAATACCCAAAACCCGGATTCCCGCATGCCGGGCTGCAATCACTTCCGGCACCGTCGACATGCCGACCGCATCTCCGCCCAGTGTCCGAATCATGCGAATTTCGGCCGGAGTTTCATAAGACGGGCCCAACACGCCGGCATAAACGCCTTCCTGCAGGGAGAAGCCTTGTTCTTTCGCGACCTGATGGGCCAACTTGCGCAATTGTTCATCATAGGCCACCGACATATCCGGAAAGCGGTCGCCGAGTTCCGGATCATTCGGACCGACCAAAGGATTCCGGAACATCAGATTAATGTGGTCGCGGATCACCATCAAGTCCCCCGGTTCATAAGACTGGTTGACTCCTCCGGCCGCGTTGGTGACCAAAAGCGTTTCCACTCCCAGCTCTTTCATTACACGGATGGGGAACACCACCGAAGACGGGTCATGTCCTTCATACAAATGGAATCGTCCGGCCATGACCATCACATTTTTATTCTCCAATTTCCCGGAAATCAACTCTCCCGCATGCCCTTCCACCGTGGAAACCGGGAAATGCGGGATATCTTGATAACGACTGGTGACCGGTTCTTGAATTTCCTCGGCCAACACACCCAGTCCGGACCCCAAAATCAATCCGACCTGCGGCTTTTCCTTTATTTGTCCGCGAATTGATTCTGCGGCTTCTTTAATTTGTTCTTTCGTCACACTCACGGTTTCACCGACTCCTTTTATTTCAATTCTTTCAAAAAGCTTTTTCCGATTTTCGGCATGGCCACATCGAAGTTTTCTGCAATGGTGGCTCCCACATCTGCGAAACATTCCCGCACGCCCAACGATTGTCCGGGCTGGGCCAAACGTTTTCCATACACCCAAAGCGGCGTGTATTCCCGGGTGTGATCGGTTCCATGATGGGTTGGATCGTTACCGTGGTCAGCGGTGATGATCAATAAATCATCGTCTTGGAGCGAAGCCAAAATCTCCGGCACCCGCGCATCAAACTCTTCCAACGCTTGTTGGTAACCTTCCGGATCCCGGCGATGGCCATATTTGGCATCAAAGTCCACCAAATTCACAAACGCCAGTCCGTGAAAATCCTCTTTCATGATGTTGAGGAATTGATCCACGCCATCCATATTGGATTTGGTTTTGAGGGAATATGTAATTCCTTCACCGGCATAAATGTCGGAAATCTTCCCTATGGCAATCACATCTTTTCCCGCTTCTTTCAAATGGTTCAACACGGTTTTTTCCGGCGGTTTGACCGAATAGTCCCTGCGGTTGGCCGTCCGGGTGAAGTTTCCGGGTTGCCCCACAAACGGCCGGGCAATCACGCGAATGACGGAATATTTTTCATCCAGGGTCAATTCACGGGCGATTTCACAAATCCGGTACAATTCCTCCAGCGGCACCACTTCTTCATGGGCGGCAATCTGAAACACGCTGTCGGCAGAAGTATAGACAATCAAGGCCCCGGTTTTCATGTGCTCTTCGCCCAATTCTTTGATGATTTCCGTTCCGGAAGCCGGTTTGTTCCCGATCACTTTGCGTCCGGTTCTTTCCTCAAACGCTTGAATCAATTCCGCGGGAAATCCATCCGGATAGGTTTTAAAGGGCTTGTCCGTATAAATCCCCATAAACTCCCAGTGTCCGGTGGTTGTATCTTTTCCTCTGGAGATTTCTTTCATTTTCCCGTACCAGGCCCCCGGTTCGGCAACCGGTTCAATCCCTTTCAAAGTTTCGATATTTCCCAACCCGAGGCTTTGCAGATTCGGCATCTTGAGCCCGTCTCCGTATTCAGCAATATGCCCCAGCGTATGCGCACCTTCATCATTAAATTCACCGGCATCCGGCAAAGCCCCGATTCCGACACTGTCCAGTACAATCAAGGCGACACGTTTAAATCGATTCATCTCTTCATCTCCTTCCGATTCCCATTATAATCAATGAGAAAAAAAAAGAACGCCCACCGTTCTTTTTCATTCCCCCATCCAGTAAAACAAAAGCAACCGTTCTTTCATTTCTTCCAGCATGGATGGGGATTCATGGGTATCTATATTTTGTGCAATCACTTTCACCGCTCCGCCGGATGGCTCTTCATACAAAAAATCCGGTTGGAAATAAGGAGCCAGGATCATGAAAAGCTGATACAACAAAAGCGTAAATAAGGTAAATAATAACAAAAATTTCACCCATTGTTTTACCTTACGCAAAGAAATTACCATAAAAGATCGTCCCTTTTCAAACATTTTTATAAACATTATGTGAAAGACGATCTTTTATGACATCATACGGGAGCAGAACCTCCCTTTATCCCATCAACTCATCAAGCGGCGTATAAGGCAGGTTCAGGCTTTCCGCCACGGCTTTGTAGGTCACGTGCCCGCGGATCACGTTGACTCCTTTGGCAAGCGCCTTATTCTCTTTAATGGCCTGCTCCAACCCTTTATCGGCAATTTCCTTGGCATACGGCATGGTGACATTGGTCAAGGCCATGGTGGAAGTCCGGGGAACCGCACCGGGAATATTGGGAACGGCATAGTGTACCACCCCGTGTTTCTCATAAACGGGATTACTGTGTGTGGTAATCCGGTCGACCGTTTCGATGGATCCACCCTGGTCCACCGCCACGTCGACAATCACGGAACCTTCTTTCATCGTTTGCACCATCTCTTCCGTAACCAGCTTGGGTGCCCGTCTTCCCGGAATCAGAACCGCCCCGATCAATAAATCGGCCTGTTTGACGGCTTCGGCAATATTGAACCGGTTGGACATCAGCGTTTGAATCCGTTGTCCTGCAAACAAATCATCCAGCTGTCTGAGCCGTTCCGCATTAATGTCCAGGATCGTCACATTGGCGCCCATACCCAAGGCCATCTTGGCTGCTTGGGTTCCGACCGTTCCTCCTCCGATAATCACCACATTGCCAGGGGCCACACCGGGCACTCCGCCCAATAACACGCCTGCACCGCTTTGCGGTTTTTCCAAAAAGCGCGCTCCGATTTGCACAGACATCCGGCCGGCCACTTCACTCATCGGGGTTAAAAGCGGCAGGGACCCGTTATCCAATTGCACCGTTTCATAGGCAACGGCGGAAACTTTTTGATCCATCAGCGCCTTCGTCAATTCCGGCTCCGGCGCAAGATGCAAATAAGTAAATAAAATTAAATCCTCGCGAAAATATTGGAACTCCTCTTTCAACGGCTCTTTTACTTTTAAAATCATATCCGCTTTGCCCCACACATCGGCTGCGGAAGGAAGAATGTGGGCACCATGCTCCAAAAATTCTTCATCCTTGAATCCGCTGCCCTCGCCGGCGCCTGACTCCACCATGACTTCATGCCCGGCTTGCACCAAATGGTCGACACCTGCGGGCGTGATGGCGACACGATTCTCATTGTTTTTGATCTCCTTGGGAATTCCGACTTTCAAGATTCAACACCCTCCTTCGGTTTGATCTTCCATTTATAGGATGGAATATATCCCGGATTTTAAACATAAAAAAACGTGAGATCTTCACAGATCTCACGTCACTTTGGATCCCACCAGTTTTTTCAAGTTGGATACTTTTCCTTTACAACGATGGCAAATTCCATGGAATGTCAACCGATGATCCACAATCTGAAAATCAAAATCTTTCTCCACCTGTTCCTCAATCGGGCCTAACAAATCCTCCGTAATTTCATCGACTGTACCACAATGGAGACAGATGAGGTGATGGTGGTGATGTTCCGCCCCTTCAGCTCGAAATTCATATCGTGTTACACCATCTCCGAAATTCAACTTATGGATAATCTGCAATTCACTTAAAAGCTCCAGCGTCCGATACACGGTCGCCAACCCGATTTCCGGAGCTTTTTCCTTCACCAACAGGTAGACATCCTCCGCGCTCAAATGATCTTCCTCATTTTCCAAAAGCACACGGACCGTCGCTTCCCGTTGGGGGGTCAATTTATAGTTATGGGCGGATAATTGTTGTTTAATTTGATTCACCCGATCTTCCAATAACGACACCCCCCCTGTCTGTCTTACACCATTATATTTGACCAGAGCAGAGGAGTCAATCCAATCGAGAAATATTATCAGCTAATAATCATTTTAAATTAAAAATTCTGATTCAGAGTGATGTCGGTTGGCACAACCTCTTTCATCATCACCGGGGAAACATAAGCTTCAAAGGCGGAAGAAACCAACATGACCACCGCCATGCCCGTCACCAACAGCGAAAAAGAGACAAAATGCGGATAAATGGCTCCGCGGTGATGAATCAAACGATTTTTGATCAGGGTGATGGAAAACCGGATGCCGGCCATGGTGATGATAATCATCGAGGGAATGATCAGCAAATTTTGCGGCACAATGGAAACAAACGCAAACCACAGCCCCTGCCAGGACAATTTTGAAAAAAGAAACCCCACCGTAAACCCGATAACCAGGCCTTTTAAAAACAAGAGAACCAACAAAACAGGAATCCCGATGACCGACAATCCCAAAATCCACATCAAACCGATCGTTTTCAAATGGTCTCCCAAGGAATGTTGGAAAGCAACCTCCGGCTCGGCAATGGTCCCGTCTTTTAACCCCTGAAAGAAATATCCCAGATAATGCAGCAACCCTTCTTTCTGAGACGGATCCAGGGAGTTGACCAAAACGGCGCCAAAAATCACTCCCATCATAAACAGGGTCGTGACGAAAATATATAACGACTTTTGACTTTGAAAATGGGACCTGAGCGTATGCTCGAGGGGACCCGGTCTTCTTTTCATGTTTTCCGCCTCCTTTGTCCATCACTATGAAACTATGACGGACAAGGCCGAAATATACGAAAAGATTCTGTAGATTTGCCTGCTTCCGATTCATTTGCCCGAATCCCGGTTCCGCTCCGGCAACCCCTCTTCCCCCCACCAGCTTTCAATCACCCAGCCGTCTTTGGAACCACCGGCTGCCTCGGGATGGGTCCGGGTGGCTTTTAATCCCAACATTCCCCGTACGGGGCCGATCCAGAACAAAACCGCCAGACCAAATATGATCAAAGTCATGCCAATCTCCCGGACCGGGTCCCCAAATGACGGATAAATCAGAAATTGATAAATAAATATACAGATCAAACCATAGTAAAGGATAAAAAAGACAGCCCAAATCCCTTTAAAGCAAGCAATGAAAACCGATAATTTTTTGTTTCGGAGAAGGAAAATCAATCCTTTGAACAAGATTAAAAGAATCACACATACAAGAACCCACGACCCGCTCATTTTCAACAACTTCTGAGACCAATCCAAATAAGCCATTCCCATCACTCCAAATTCCATTCCAATCCCTTCTTCACCTTTCATCGCTCAGACAAAACCGGTGCAGATGTTAAATCCATTATACTACGATCTCCTTCTAATAAAAAAAGCCGGCCACCATTTATGTGGTCAGCTTGGTTTCACCCGTCCGTATATGCCTCCCCCTCCTTCTTCGAAAGCCAGTTTTTGTTCCCGGGCCATGAGAATGTGACGGGCGATGTGACTCCCCGCCACGCGTTCAATCGCTTCGACGGGAACTTCATGAAGAATGTTCATTTCGGTGCCAAATGCATCCAGCAGTTTTTCCAGTGTCCTTTTCCCCAGTTTCGGAATAAATTCCAAGGGAACTTGATATTGGTACGGAGGACGGAATGACGGATGGCGGCAGGATTGGTCACTGATTTCCAAAATCCGGTCCAAAACGCCTTTGACTCTTTTTTTGCTTCCGCAATGCAGGCAAACCGGCGTTTCCTCATGAGTCCAAAGCTCACCGCACTCCAAACACCGGGTCCGGTAATATTTTCCCAGCCGCGGGTTCAACCCGTAGTTTTTAAGGATTTTGCGGCCGTCCGTCCCGTTCAACGCCTTGCGGAATTCTTCAAAACTGGCTTCTTTCACCAAAAGCTGGTTGTACTCCCGTCCGATTTTGGGCAGGGAGTGCGCATCCGAATTCGTTAAAAACGGAAATGCATTCAACTCCGAAATCCGGTCCGCCAATTCTGAGTCGGAGCTCAGCCCCAATTCGACCGCAGCCACTTTCTTCAAATCAAAAAGCTCTCCCATGGAATCGGCGGCACTGCCGTAAATGCTTTTAAACGGCGTAAAAATGTGAGCGGGAATGAACAGCCCGTCCAGCTCTTCCACTTTTTCCTGCAACTCTGAAACCGGCTGATAAAGCCTTTGGGTGCTCAACCGGACGTTTTTCATCGACTTTTTCAGCCAAGCCGTCAATTGCTGCATCTTCTCCAATGTCTTGACAAACACCAGCACATGGGCCGGGCCCGCGCCCGGTTCCCGGATCTCAATTTCGGCTCCGAGCAAACAGGTCGTCTCTTTGTAAACGATGCCCCCGTCCGGATGCTCCCGGAAACATCCGGATCGAAGCCCGTCGAGAATATCCTCCTGCACTGGCGGGGACTGGCTGTCAATCACGCCGATCATGCCGAGCCCCTTGCGATGGTGTGCCTCTTTGACGATGTTTTCAAAGGTCATGTTTCGGGCCGCGGTAATCTTTACCGGATGATTGCGGCTGGTTCTCCCGATATGAATATGAAAATCGGCATAAAGGGTCTTCAGTTCACTCATTGCCGGCTTCCACCCGGTTTTTCCAATAATAAACGGCAAAAATCGTTTTGGCGTCGCAGATTTCTCCGTTTTCAATCCGCTTGAAACATTCTTCCATGGTCAGCTCGACCAGCTCCACAAATTCGTCTTCATCCGGATTGCGGGTTCCTTTTTGCAGCCCGGTTGCCCAGTACAAATGGATTTTCTCATCCGCAAAACCGGGGGAGGTGTAAAACGAGACCACTTCTTCCAGACGGCCGGCCTGGTAACCGGTTTCTTCCTCCAACTCCCGCCGGGCACTGTCCATCGGATCTTCGCCTTTTTCCAGCTTTCCCGCCGGTATTTCCAAAATCGTTTTTTCCAACGCTTTGCGGAATTGCCGTACAAGCACGAGCTTGTCTTCTTCAGTGAGCGCCATGACCGCCACGGCGCCGGGGTGTGTCACAATTTCCCGTTTGGAGACGTTTCCGTTGGGAAGCAGGACATCATCCACTTGTAAATCAATCACTTTTCCGGTGAATATTTTTTGGGTGGCAATCGTCTTTTCTTCCAAATTTTGTTTCATGACCAGTCACTCCTGTTTGGGATGTCCACTCCATTATAACGCAGGAAACCGGATCAAAAAAAAGAAAACAGCCCAACCGGGCCGGTCTGTGGCTGTCAGCCGTTTACATATAAAATTTCAATTTATTTAACACCCATTCATAATGATCTTTGTCAAGGCCCGGGGCAAACTCTTCCGGTTTTTTCTCCAAATCCGGCACAGGGGCTCCTTTCGGCGTTCCCTTCACCACACGGAGCGGTGCACCCGTTTCCGGATTTTCCCCTCTCCAGATCTTGTCGATGTCACGGTAGTCATGGTCACTCCAAGTGTAAAGAATGTTGTCCAGTCCTTGTTCAATGTATTTTCTGGCATGATCAAATTTGGAGTTGTCAAGACTCGGAATGGGCAGCATACGGGTCACATCGACACCGGTCAGGATTTCGAGCGCCTTGGCATAGGCAACGATATGCACACCTCCCCGCACCAAAAGATAACCGATCATCTCCCGGGCCACCGGTGCATCGGTCATTTCATAAACCCTCATTTTGTGGGTGCGGGCACCGATCTCCAAGAAAAAGTTGTGCAGAAAATCTTCAATCAAATTGCCGCTGTTAAACACATAAGTTCCGTTCCATGGATTGCCCATCGAATCGGCAGGAAACGAAGTCTGAGCCGTTGCGATAAAGTAATAGGAATTTCGGGCATCCAGCCCGTTTCTTAACGGGGTGGTGTCCGGATCCCCCGGACGGGTAAGGCCGGTGGATAATAAATTGATGGCCGCACTGACAAGTTCCACATGGCCGAATTCCTCGGCCGTAATGCTGGCAACCAGATCGTAAAAGGGTTTCAGTTTCTTTTTGGAACGAAAATTGAAAGATTGGAACATATAGTTGTTCAGGGTGGACATTTCCCCGAAACGTCCGCCGAGCAATTCCTGAACAGCTGCCGCCGCATTGGCATCCCCGTGTTCGGGTACGGGCAATTCGATCAACATCCGGTTCAACCGCTTAAACATCTTTTCCCCTCCCTTGGTACATGCATCAGAAACCGGATTTAATTTCAGGACCTGTCATCAATAAGGCAGCGGAGGAGACATCGGTTGTCTTTTGCTTTTGGTAACCGGCACGACCCAAAGGATTTGTTGCATGCGAATAAAAAAAGGAGCCCCGCCGGATTGAACCACGACATGATCACTTTGAACATGTGTGAGCCTTCCTGTTACACTGCCGCGGATTGTTTGCACGGAAACCTTCCGTCTCATGAACGGATACAAGCTGGAATGGAAGGTGGCATCATACATGCTCCCGCAGGGTGACCAAGGGTGCATTGAAATCCCTCCTTATGATCTGAGGAAACTTCCTCTTGATAACAGCAAACCGAAGAAGCAACTGTCCCTTTCAAACCCGTTCAGCAAACCAGATTATGCGGAGAAAGAACCTCCGTAAAAGTATATATGCATCCGGATTCCCAATATAAATTGTCCAATCAAATTGCATATGTTTTCCGCCTAAATGTTTGCACCCTCCATGGCTGATCCCCGGCTTTTTTTCTCCTTCCGCGCCGGTCTTTGAAGCACCGGCGGATGTATAAGTTCACTTGCACTGACGTAAAAAAGAATTAAACACTTTGTTACCGGAGGCGTGCAAGATGGAATTCAAAGCCGGTTCGCACGGCATTCTTTTGACGGGAACCGCCGGGCAAATCCGTTCCTGTTTAAAGAAAATGGCCGTCCATCCATTAACGGTCAAGCAATATCTTGAAAAATGCCATCCCCAACATCCCTATTTAGTCAAAATGAAATAATTGTTAAAATAAATCCGGATACTTTTTGCACAGGAGGATCCGGACATGAAAACCATCCTTCAAAAAGCGCTCCGCCAACTTTTGGATGAAAAGGATCCCCCCGTAATTCACCCGGTTTCCGGCGGGAGCATCAATCAAACCTTCCGGATCGACACGGCAAAGCGGTCTTATTTCGTCAAAATCAACCGCCCGGTTCCGGAAACCTTTTTCCAAAAGGAAATCAACGGATTAAACGCGATTAAAGAGACAAACACCTTATCCGTTCCTGACGTTTACGGAGCCTTCCATGAAAAAGAAACCCAAACTGCCCTGCTCCTGTTGGAATGGATTGAAGGAACCGAAACCCCGGAGACCATTCCACAGCTGGGAAGAGGACTGGCCCGTCTTCATCAGGTGCGCGGACAAGCCTTCGGATTTCATGAAGACAATTTGATCGGAACTCTCCCGCAACAAAATGCCTGGATGACCGACTGGCTCTCCTTTTATCGCGATCAACGCTTAAAAGTTCAATATGAATTGGGAATAAAACGGCACACAATCACCGGAACACGAAGAAAAAAACTGGAAGCGCTGATGAATCAACTGGAACGTTGGATTCCGGGGCAAGTGCAACCTTCACTGATCCATGGCGATTTATGGGGTGGCAATTGGATCACCGGCCCGGACGGCTCTCCCTTTTTGATTGATCCGGCCGTCTTCTTTGCCCATCATGAACTGGAAATCGCGTTTACGGAATTATTCGGGGGATTTCCTGCATCTTTTTATGATTACTATCAAGAAGTTTACCCGCTTTCTCCATCCTATCCGGAGCGGAAACCGCTCTATCAATTGTATTATTTATTGGTTCACTTGAATGTGTTCGGTGAATCTTACGGCCGTTCGGTGGACCGCATTTTAAACCGGTACGTCGGGTGACTTCCCGTGATGAAAAGAGGGGATCAGTCAAATGAAACATTTTTCACAGGACAGCAAGGAATTCTTGTTTAGTGAATTGGAAAAAGTCCGCCAATGGGAAAAAGATCAAAAAGATTTGTGGTTTTGGGAAAAAATCGGACGGCTCCCTTTTACGCTGCTGGATAAAATCACGCCTCAAGCCGTCCATCACGTGCTGGGGAAATTTTTTGATGAATTGGGGAGTTATATCCAAACCGGCGGTGAGTATTTGATTCAGGAACACCAAACCGTGTCAGACATCGCCGCGAAAGCGGGAAAGCCCGGTTCATCCCTTTCACCGGAAGAAATCGGTCAACTCCCGTTATCCCTGTTAAACGAGGTTGCCGAAACCGCCGTGCAAAAACATAAGCAACTCGCCACCATGCAAGGGGCCACCACCGGATTTGGCGGAATCTTCACTCTGGCCATTGACATTCCCGCTTTGCTCGGCATTTCACTCCACGCCCTGCAAGAAATGGCCATAATTTACGGGTATCAACCCAAAGAAAAATCAGAACGAATCTTTATAGTCAAATGTTTGCAGTTTGCTTCCGCCGACTATGTCGGCAAACAATCCATTCTCAAACAGCTTGCAGAAACCGGTTCCGAAAAAAGCCAACGGGAAGCCATTTCCGAATTTCAGGGATGGCGGGAAGTGATTGCAACGTACCGTGACAATTTCGGTTGGAAAAAACTTTTTCAAATCGTGCCGGTCATCGGCATTCTTTTCGGAGCCTTCATCAACCGGTCCACGGTCGAAGAAGTGGCGGAAGCCGGCATGATGTTATACCGCAAACGACGGATCATGGATAAATTAAAAAAACTGGATTCAAACTTCCGCACCGACACGTCATCCTGATTTTTCGCGACCGGGGCACCGGGGATTGCATGCATAGTTTCCGAAGAAAAACCGCAAACTGATGTATGTGTCCAAAAAAGAAAGAACCCCCCGGCCGGGGTTCTTATGATTGAATACCTTGCGGCACCGGAACTTTGGCGCACTCCTGAACCAATGCCACAACCAGTTCGGCTGCTTTGATCAATTCCTGAACCGGCATCCGTTCACTGGTGGTATGGATGTTTTCGTAACCGATTCCCAGATTCACTGTCGGGATGTTGTATCCGGCGATGACATTGGCATCACTTCCTCCGCCGCTCACATCCAATTTCGGTTTCCGGCCGACCCGTTCCACCGCCGCCATGGCTTTTTGCACGACCAAATCTTCCTCAGTGAATTTAAATGAGGGATAAAGCACCTTTGTTTCGACTTCGGCACGGGCCCCGAGCTCGTCTGCCGCTTCTTTAAATGCCTGGACCATATGCTTGACTTGTGCTTTTAATTTGATGTCATTGCGACTGCGGGCTTCGGCAATGATCTCCACTTTTTCCGGAACCACATTGCTGGCCGTCCCGCCGTGAAATGAACCGATATTGGCGGTGGTTTCACTGTCGATCCGGCCCAGGCGCATTTTGGAAATCGCCCGGCTGGCCACCTGGATAGCGCTGATTCCGTCTTCCGGATTCACTCCGGCGTGAGCCGCTTTTCCGTAAATCGTCGCAATGATTTTCACTTGGGACGGGGCGGAAGTGATGATTTCGCCCACCGGTCCGTTGGAATCGAGGGCAAAACCGAAATCGGCATCCACCAAACTCAAGTCTAAATGGCGCGAACCGATTAATCCCGATTCTTCGCCGGCGGTAATGATAAATTGAATTTTTCCGTGCGGGATGTTTTGTTCCTTCATCAGGCGGATTCCTTCCATCAACGCTGCCAGTCCCGCTTTGTCGTCGCTTCCCAAAATCGTCGTTCCATCCGATTGGATATATCCATCTTTCATGACAGGCCGAATCCCTTTTCCGGGGGCAACGGTATCCATGTGGCAGGTAAAATAGATTTTCGGTGCATCTTCCAACGTTCCGTCTAACGTTGCCACGATATTTCCGGCACCGTGTCCGGTTTTTTCGTTGGAATGATCCTCTTTCACATCAAAACCGAGGTTGGTCAACTTCTCCTTCAATAAATCACAAATAACCCGTTCATCCCCTGTTTCACTGTCCGTTGTGACAAGTTCAATGAATTCATCAATCAGCCGTTGTTGGTTAACCAATGGTAATCCTTCCTCCATTCGATGCAAAAAATTTTTTCTTATTGTAACACCATCATTTAGAATTGGATAACAAAAATTGGTACAAGCTCCATTTTTCGAGCCATATTTTATCATACCACTTTCTTATTTTTTTCACCTCCTTATTCCCCTATCATCCCCTTTTCCCATTTTTTTCATCCGGATCAAAAATATTGCCTCAAGGAAAAAGTGGAAACCCTTTCGGATTCCCACTTTTCGCATCCTTCTCCTGGCCTTACAACGGAATATTCCCGTGCTTTTTGGCCGGGCGGCTTTCTTTTTTGTTTTCCAACATCTTTAAAGCTTGTTTTAATTTCTGTCTGGTTTCCCGCGGATCGATGACATCATCCACCATGCCGTGGCTGGCCGCAATGTAAGGATTGGAAAACTTCTCTTTGTATTCCCGGATTTTTTCCTGCCGGGTTTGTTCCGGATTTTCGCTCTCTTGGATTGTGCGGGAAAAAATAATGTTGGCCGCTCCTTCCGCCCCCATGACGGCAATTTCCGCACTCGGCCAGGCAAATACCAGATCCGCGCCGATCGCCTTGCTGTTTAAGGCCACATAAGCCCCTCCGAAAGCTTTGCGCAAAATGACCGTGATTTTGGGGACAGTTGCTTCGGAGTAAGCATATAAAATTTTGGCTCCATGCCGGATAATCCCGCGATGCTCCTGGTTGACCCCCGGGAAAAAGCCGGTCACATCCTCAAAGGTGATGATGGGGATGTTAAAGCTGTCGCAAAACCGGATAAACCGGCTTAATTTATCTGATGAATCGATATCCAGACTGCCTGCCATCACTTTGGGCTGATTGGCGGCAATTCCCACCGTCCGGCCGGCAATGCGGCCGAAACCAACCACCAGATTGCGCGCGAATGATTCATGGACTTCCATAAAATCGCCGCCATCGACGATGTATTCAATCACTTTCCGGACATCATACACTTTGGTCTCTTCCACCGGGACGATCTCCGCCAGTTCTTCAATCCAGTCATCCTCATCCTGGTACGGAACCACAGGCGGTTTTTCGCGGTGGTTTTGCGGGAGAAACTGCATGAGGCGGCGGACCTGCTCCAAAACTTCCGGCTCGCTCGGCGCGGTGAAATGGGCATTTCCGCTCACACCGGCATGCACTTTCGCCCCGCCCAGTGCTTCCGGACTGATTTGTTCTCTGGTGACGGCTTCAATCACTTTTGGTCCGGTAATAAACATTTGGCTGGTTTTTTCCACCATAAACACAAAATCGGTAATGGCCGGCGAGTAGACGGCCCCTCCGGCGCAAGGCCCCATTATGACTGAAATCTGGGGAATCACCCCGGAATAAATGGAATTGCGATAAAAAATATGGCCGTATCCATCCAGCGAAACCACGCCTTCCTGAATCCTTGCCCCTCCCGAGTCATTCAAGCCGATGACCGGGGCCCCGTTCTTGGCGGCCAAATCCATCAAGCGCGCAATTTTGAGTGCATGCATTTCGCCCAATGCCCCGCCAAATACGGTAAAATCCTGGGCAAAGACATAAACGTCCCGTCCGTGAATTTTTCCGTAACCGGTCACCACCCCTTCCCCCGGTGCTTGTTTTTGATCCATGCCAAAATGCACCGCCCGGTGTTCCACAAACGTGTTCAACTCGACAAAACTGTCATCATCCAGCAGCAAATCAATCCGTTCGCGGGCCGTTAATTTCCCCTTGTCATGTTGGGACCGGATCTTTTTTTCCCCGCCGCCCATTTCCACTTTGCGGCGCTTTTCATAAAGCTGGTCAATCTTTTGGTACATATTCATGGTGGTTTACTCCTCTCTTTCTCGAGGTTCACAAAGCTCGTATAATACACCGCCGGTTGCTTTCGGATGCAAAAAAGAGATATTCATTTGATGGGCTCCGGGTTTCGGCTGTTCATGAATCAACCGGATCCCTTTCTCTTTTAATTCCGACAGCCGCTGATTTAAATTACTGACCTCCAGGGCGATGTGATGAATCCCTTCCCCTTTCTTTTGCAAATATTTGTAAATTGCGCTGCTTTCTGACAATGGTTCCAATAATTCAATCCGGCTTTCTCCGATCTTAAAAAAAGCCACGCGAACCTGCTCGCTGTCCACCACTTCTTCCCCTTCGTATTCCAACCCGAAAATATCCCGGTACAAAGGAACGGCTTCCTTCAGACTGCGAACGGCAATTCCGATATGGCTGATTTTTTTGGTTTTCCCTTCACTCATGCTGTTGACGCTCCTTTTCGGCAACCAGTTTCCGGATAAAATCCGCTGTCTGTTTCGTCGGGGTCCCCGGTGTAAACACTTCGGCAATGCCTTGCTGTTTCAAAAACTCCACATCTTTTTGCGGGATCACCCCGCCTGCAATGACCGGAATATCTCCAGCGCCTTGTTCTTTTAACAGACGCACCACTTCGGGAAACAATTCGTTATGAGCCCCCGACAAACAAGACAAGCCGACGACATCCACGTCTTCTTGAATCGCCTGGGCAACAATCTGCTCCGGCGTTTGGCGCAAACCGGTATAAATCACTTCCATCCCTTCGTCTCTCAACGCTTGTGCAATAATGAGCGCCCCCCGGTCATGGCCGTCCAACCCGGGTTTGGCGATCAACACACGAATCGTCCGCTTCATTTCAATTTCCCCCTTTTTATCCCGCTCGGTATTCGCCAAAAACTTCCCGCAACACATGACAAATCTCGCCGATCGTACAATACGCTTTGACGGCGTTCAGAATATGAGGCATCAGGTTTTCCGTCCCTTGCGCCGCTTTTTTCAACCGGTTTAACTTTTCCTCCACTTCCATTGCGTTCCGTTTGGCTTTTAATTCCCTCAATTGTTCCACTTGTTGTTTGGCAATGGCCGGATCCACCCGCAACAATTGTGGTTCGGTTTCTTGTTCCAACCGGTAACGGTTCACACCGACCACCACTTGTTTGCCGGACTCGATTTCTCTTTGGGTGGACAAGGCAGCCCGATGGATTTCCTGCTGCATGTACCCTTCCTCCACGGCACGGACCGCCCCGCCCATTTTGTCAATTTTTTCAATATAGCGCCAAGCTTCTTTTTCGATCCGGTCGGTTAACGCTTCGATATAATACGATCCTCCGAGCGGATCCACCGTGTCGGCAACACCGCTTTCATGCGCAATGATCTGCTGTGTCCGCAAGGCGATTCTTGCCGACTCTTCCGTGGGCAGGGCCAATGCTTCATCCCGGGAGTTGGTGTGTAAACTTTGGGTTCCGCCCAGAACCGCCGCCAATGCTTGCAAGGTCACCCGCACAATGTTGTTGTCCGGTTGTTGGGCCGTCAGCGTGGATCCACCTGTTTGCGTATGGAAACGCAATTGTAACGAGCGCTCGTTCGACGCGTTGAAACGCTCTTTCATAATTTTGGCCCAAATGCGCCGGGCTGCACGGAATTTGGCAATTTCCTCAAAAAAGTGGTTATGCGCATTGAAGAAAAAGGACAAACGGGGTGCAAACTGATCCACTTCCAAACCCGCTTCCAGTGCGGCTTCCACGTAAGCGATGCCGTCGGACAAAGTGAATGCAATCTCCTGAACCGCAGTGGAACCGGCCTCCCGGATGTGATATCCGCTGATGCTGATGGTATTCCACTTGGGAACATGTTCCGCACAATATTGGAACACATCCGTAATCAAGCGCATGGACGGTTTCGGCGGGAAGATGTAAGTTCCACGGGCAATATATTCTTTCAAAATATCATTTTGAATGGTTCCTCTCAGCTTTTCGGAAGGCACTCCTTGTTTTTCCGCAACGGCAATGTACATCGCCAGCAATACGCTGGCCGGTGCATTGATGGTCATGGAAGTGCTGACCTGATCCAACGGGATGCCCGCAAACAACCTTTCCATGTCCTTCAGGGAGTCAATGGCCACCCCGACTTTCCCCACTTCCCCTTGCGACATGGGATCATCCGAATCATAGCCGATCTGGGTGGGAAGGTCGAAAGCGACACTGAGTCCGGTTTGCCCCTGTTCCAACAGATAACGAAACCGTTTGTTGGTTTCTCCGGCGGACCCGAAACCGGCGTATTGCCGCATGGTCCAAAGCCGGCTGCGATACATGGTGGGATAAATCCCGCGTGTATAGGGAAACTCTCCCGGCAACCCCGGATCTTCCGGTACATCCGCTTCTGTATAAAGGCGTTTCACTTCAATCTCCGAGGATGTATGAAATTTCTCTTTTCTTTCCGGCGTTTTTTGGAGGAGCCGATCGGTTTTTTCTTGCCAAATTTTCAATTTTTCTTGCTTGGATGATTTATTCATTATTGACAGTCTCCTCTCAAGATATGATAAAACGCTTTCACTTCTTAATATAACAAATATTTATCATCTTTGAATGATTTTTTACGATCGGAAAGAACATGGACATTGGTGACAATGTTGGTTACAATGTAACCTGAGGTAAATTATTTTACAAACGGCCTGAGTTCAAGCCAGGTTTACTTCATTGTTACTCTGGTTGCAGCTTCCATTTGCACCAGTATGTTTTAATTCTGATTTCCATATACTAACGGTTAATGAATCATTCTCAGGTTTATACTGAAATCGACTGGAGTTTGAGAAAGTAGGTGGAATGACGATGGATTACTTTATGGTACCGCTTTTGGTCATCATCAGTATTCTTGCCGTACGCGGAGCATGGTACAACAAAAAAACCGGAAACAAACCCGGCTTTGTGATCGGTGGCATCTTTACATTGGGAGTCGTTGGAGTGACTTTGCTTGCTTTGTATGATTTCTTTATCGGACTCCAATAAAAGCGGTAACAAGGTTTTCATCGGCCCTGGTGAGAACCTTGTTTTTTTGTTCCATCCGAAAAAAAGGCACCCGGAAATGGGTGCCTTTTTTTGGTCAACGTCAGATTTGCGTGTCGGGACCATAGGATTCCAAACGTTCTTTGACGCGATTCAAGAAACGTCCCGCCACCAGGCCGTCGAGAATCCGATGGTCGAGGGACAAGCAAATATTCATCATGTCCCGGACGGCAATCATGTTGTTATAGATCACCGGGCGCTTCACGATCGCTTCAAAGGACAGGATGGCTGCCTGCGGCGCATTGATAATGGGTTGCGACTGGATCGAACCGAATGAACCGGTATTGTTCACCGTAAACGTTCCGCCCTGCATGTCGGCCAGTTCCAATTTTCCGTTCCGTGTTTTTTCGGCCAGGTTTTGTACGGCTTTGGCCAGTCCCAGAATGCTCTTTTCATCCGCATCATGAATCACCGGTACATACAAGGCATCATCGGTGGCCGTGGCCATCGAAATATTGATGCGTTTCTTCAGGATGATTTTGTCGTCCGCCCAAACCGAATTGAGGATCGGGTATTCTTTGAGCGCATCCACAACCGCTTTGATGAAGAAAGGCATAAAGGTCAACTTGACGCCTTCGCGTTTTTGGAAGTCATGTTTGATGCGGTTGCGCAATTCCACAAGCCCCGTTACATCCACTTCCATCATCGTCCAGGCATGGGGTGCTTCATGCTTGCTTTGCACCATGCGGTTGGCAATGGTACGGCGCACGCTGGAGACAGGAATCTCGGTATCGCCATTTTCCAGCACAATGCCGGAACCGGATGCCGGTTTGGCAGCGGGTTTGTCTGCCGCGGCTTTGGGTTCGGCCGCTTTTTCCGGAGCCGGTGCTGCCGGTTGAGACGGTTGAGCCGGAGCAGCGGCCCTTCCGGTTCCTTCTTCAATCGCTTTCAGGACATCTTTACGGGTGATCCGTCCCCCTTTTCCGGTTCCGGTCAATTGCGTCAAATCGATGTTATTTTCCTGGGCCAAGCGCATGACGGCCGGAGAATAGCGATGTTTGTTGGAATCCTCTTTTTGTGCGGCCGGTTTTGGTTCCGGTGCTTTGGCTTCTTCCCGGGCGGGAGCGGAAGCTTCTTCTTTGGCCGGTACTTCCGTGCCGCCTTCTTCGCCTGCCACTTCGATGCGGCAAATGAGTTGCCCGACTTCGACGGTTTCGCCTTCTTCAGCAATGATTTCCGCCATTGTTCCTTCATAAGTTGACGGAACTTCGGCATTCACTTTGTCTGTGGACACTTCACAAATCGGTTCATATTTGGCTACAGGATCTCCTGGTTTTTTCAGCCATTTTGCAATGGTGCCTTCGGTTACACTTTCCCCGAGCTGAGGCATTAAAATATCGGTCGCCATTTTGGGAAGAACCTCCTCATCTGGTTAGAATTCTGCTAATTCGCGAATGGCATTTGCAATTTTTTCCGGATTCAACATAAATTCTTTTTCAAGCGGCGGGCTGTACGGCATGGCAGGTACATCCGGACCGCAAAGACGTTTGATGGGGGCATCCAATTCAAATAAGGCTTCTTCGGCAATGACCGCAGAAACTTCCCCGGCAAATCCTCCTGTTTTATTATCCTCATGAATCACGATCACTTTTCCGGTCTTTTTCACCGCATCGAGAACCGCTTCTTTATCCAGCGGGACCAATGTGCGCAAATCCAGGACATGGGTGCTGATTCCTTCTTCTTTTTCCAATTTTTCAGCAGCCTGCAAAGCGTAATGAACCATCAGACCGTAGGTGATCACAGTGACATCGGATCCTTCCCGCTTCACTTCAGCCTTTCCGATCGGAACGGTATAATCCTCTTCCGGAACTTCTCCTTTAATCAACCGGTAACAACGTTTGTGCTCAAAGAACAACACCGGGTCGTCATCGCGGATCGCCGATTTTAATAACCCTTTGACATCATAAGGAGTGGATGGCATCACAATTTTCAATCCGGGAACACCGGTGAACAGCTTTTCCACGCTTTGTGAATGGTACAATGCACCGTGAACGCCTCCGCCGTACGGAGCACGAATCACCATGGGCACATGCCAGGTGCCGTTGGAGCGGTAACGAATCCGCGCCGCTTCACTGACAATTTGGTTATACGCCGGCATGATGAAATCCGCAAACTGGATTTCAGCCACCGGACGCATCCCGTAAGCCGCTGCGCCAATCCCGACTCCGACAATCGCAGATTCCGTCAGGGGCGTGTCCAGCACCCGTTCCGGCCCAAACTGTTCATACAGGCCGTCGGTTGCCCGGAAAACACCGCCGCGCACCCCCACATCTTCTCCAAGCACGAAAACACGTGAATCACGTTCCATTTCTTCCTTCAGTGCTTGTGTCACCGCATCAATATATGAAATGACCGGCATATTCATTCCCTCCTGCTCGATTAGGCATATACATGATCATGAATGGTTTCAGGTTCCGGATAAGGTGCTTTTTCCGCATAATCCGTGGCATCATTCACCTCTTTGGCGATTTGATCCTGAATTTCTTTTTCTTTCTCCTCGGTCAACACACCTTGATCCATCAGGTAATTTTTAAAGACGACCAATGAGTCTTTTTTCTTTGCTTCTTCCACTTCTTCCCGTGCCCGGTAAGTACGGTCATCATCATCACTGGAGTGCGGAACCAAACGGTAGGAAACGGCTTCGATCAATGTGGGGCCTTCTCCCTTCCGGCCACGTTCAGCTGCTTCTTTGACCGCTTTGTAAACTTCAAGCGGATTGTTTCCGTCCACTTTGATGCCGGGGAATCCGTATCCCTCTGCCCGTTTCCACACTTCGCCCCCGGCCACTTGCTTGGAGAGCGGCACGGAAATGGCATATTTGTTGTTTTCCACCATAAAGATCACAGGCAGTTTATGAACCCCCGCAAAGTTGCATGCCTCATGCCAATCCCCCTGGTTGCTGGAACCTTCCCCGCAAGTGGTGAGGACCACATGATCTTTGTTTTCCAGTTTTCCGGCATAAGCGATTCCCACCGCATGAAGCACTTGGGTCGTCACCGGGCTGGAACCGGTTAAAATGCGGAAACGGTGATCTCCATAGTGTCCGGGCATCTGGCGTCCGCCGCTGTTTGGATCTTCTGCTTTGGCAAAGGCAGACAGCATTTGGTCTCTGGCGGTTTGCCCAAATACCAGCATCATGCCCAAATCACGGTAATAAGGGCAGAGCCAGTCTTTTTCGCGATCCAATGCAAACGTAGCCCCCACCTGGATGGCTTCCTGACCTTGACAAGAGATCACGAAGGGAATTTTACCGGCCCGATTCAAAAGCCACATGCGCTCATCCACTTTGCGCGCCAAAAGCATGTAACGGTACATATCCAACACTTGGTCATCGCTTAATCCCAATTCCCGATGGTTCAATTCGCTCATCAAAAAACGCCCCTTTCGTTAACCATGGATCGGTTTTCCGTCAACAGCCATCGCTGCTTCGGCATAAACCTCGGATAATGTCGGATGCGGGTGAATGGTATGGGCAATTTCCCAAGCCGTTGCATCCAATACTTTCGCCAGCCCGGCTTCCGAAATCATATCGGTTGCATGGGGACCGATGATATGCACACCCAGCAAGTCATCAGTTTTCTTGTCGGAGATGATTTTTATGAATCCGTCCATTTCTCCGAATACCAATGATTTTCCGACGGCCCGGAACGGAAACTTGCCGACTTTGACTTCATAGCCTTTCTCTTTGGCCTGTGCCTCGGTCAAACCGATGCTTCCCACTTCCGGACGGCTGTATGTGCATCGCGGAATGGTGAGCGGATCAATCGGATAAACTTCTTTGCCGGCCATGTGTTCCACTGCCAAAATTCCTTCATGCGAAGCCACATGAGCCAACTGATATCCGCCGATGACATCACCAATGGCGTAAATGTGGCTTTCTTCCGTCTGCATGAATTCATTGACTTGAATGACACCTTTTTCCACTTTGATCGAGGTGTTTTGCAAGCCAATGTCATCGATGTTGGCTTCACGCCCGACGGATACAAGGGTGCGGTCGGCCTCCAGTGTTGTCACTTCCCCGCCTTTTTCCACCTGCATGGTCACTTTTCCATCCTGAGCAGTGACGGTTTCCGGCAGCACTTTGGCACCGGTCAGGATTTTTACTTTTCTCTTCTTCAGAAGACGGGCCATCTCCTTACTGACATCCTCATCTTCCAAAGGCAAAATCCGGTCCATATACTCCACAATGGTGACATCCACACCAAAGTCGCTCAGCATGGAAGCCCACTCAACCCCGATAACGCCGCCTCCGATGATAATCATGGATTTCGGAAGCTCTTCCATTTGCAAGGCATGGTCCGAGTTCATGACAAATTGACCGTCAACTTCGAGCCCCGGCAGTGTTCGGGGTCTGGAACCCGTTGCAATCAACACGTTTTTGGGAACCAACATCGTCGGTTCTTCACTGCTGTCCGCGTGCTCCACGGAAATGGTCCCGGGCATCGGCGAGAAAATGGACGGGCCCAAAATGCGGCCGGTTCCGTAATAAACATCCACTTTATTTTTCTTGAGAAGTCCTTCGACTCCTTTATGCAAGGTGTCGACCACTTTTTGTTTTCTTTTTTGCACCCGGTTAAATTCCAGACTGACATCCCCGACAGTGATTCCAAATTCTTCGCTGTTTTTCATGTTATGGTAAAGCTCGGCGCTTCTCAACAAAGTTTTGGTCGGGATGCATCCTTTATTTAAGCAGACGCCTCCCAAGCGTTCCTTTTCGACAACAGCCACTTTCATTCCCAGTTGGGCGGCACGGGCAGCGGCGACATAACCGCCGGGCCCGGCCCCCAATACGACGAGATCATAGTTCTCAGCCATGGACTACCTCGACTCCTTTTTCTATCGGTGGATAATGCTTGGCCTCTTCTTCGCCGCGAACCACACGCAACGTTCCTTCGACCAATGCTTGCAATTCATTTTCTCCAGGGACCACATGCACAGGGGCAATCCAATCCACACGATCTTGGATCATTTTGGTGAAAGATTTCCCGTAGGCCAGACCGCCCGTCAAAATGATGGCATCCACTTGTCCGTTTAACACCGTGGAATAAGCTCCGATTTCTTTGGCCACTTGATAAGCCATCGCTTCATAAATCAAAGCCGCCTTTTCATCCCCGTTTTCAATCATCTTTTCTACTTCGCGGGCATCCGTCGTTCCCAGATAACCCATGAGTCCGCCTTTCCCGACAACCATGCGCATAATTTCACTGGCAAAGTATTTGCCGGAAAAACAGAGGGAAATCAAATCGCCAACCGGCACCGTCCCCGCACGTTCGGGCGAAAACGGTCCTTCTCCGTTCAATCCGTTGTTGACATCAATCACCCGGCCTTCCAGATGCGCACCCACCGTGATGCCGCCTCCCATATGCACAACAATAAAACGGCTTTTTTCATAGGTCATCCCCAATTTTTGAGCAACGCGCCGGGCCACTGCTTTTTGGTTCAAAGCATGGAAAATGCTTCTCCGCTCAATTTCAGGAATCCCGGAAATCCGTGCAACCGGTTGCAATTCATCCACCACCACCGGGTCCACGATGAATGCCGGAATATTCAATTGATCCGCAATTTCTTGGGCAATGATGGCACCCAGGTTGGAAGCATGTGTGCCATATTCCGCTGAACGCAGATCAGCGATCATTTCTTCATTCACTTTGTAAGTTCCGCCCGGAATCGGTCTCAACAACCCTCCGCGTGCGACCACGGCGTCCAGTTTGTTCAAGTTGATCCCTTCGCGATCCAAGGTGTCCAGAATCACCTGTTTGCGAAACGGATATTGGTCAAACATGTCTTTAAACTTTGCTATTTCATTTGGATCATGGCGCAATGTTTCTTCCAAAATCGGTTTTTCGTCCGCAAACACACCGATTTTCGTCGAAGTTGATCCAGGGTTAATTGCCAGAACCCGAATCGGCTCCACCTTCAACACTCCATTCTAATCTGCCTGCAATTTTCCATCCCTTATTTGTTGTTAAAATTGATCAGGTTGCGTTGATCTTGCAAAAATGTGCTTCTTGTTTTGCGCATCATTTCAATCCGTTCTTCCGCCATGCGGTCTGCTGCGAGATAGCTCGGAATGCCGTCCCGTTTTGCGATCTCAAACACTTTCAGGATTTTGTCGTAAATGCCTTCCACTTTTTTCATCGCACGCTCACGGTTATAACCCAGCAATTCATCGGCGACATTGATCACGCCTCCGGCATTGATCACATAATCCGGCGCATAGACGATTCCTTTTTCTTCAAGCATTTTTCCATGGCGCTCTTCTTTCAGCTGATTGTTTGCCGAACCGGCCACCACTTTGCATTTCAAGCGTTCAATGGTTTCGTCATTAATGATCGCCCCGAGCGCACAAGGAGCAAAAATGTCGCATTCCACATCATAGATTTTGTCCGGATGAACAAATTCGGCACCAAATTCTTGCACGGCACGGTCTGCATTTTCTTTGTTGATGTCGGTCACAATCAATTTGGCCCCTTCATTATGCAAGTGCTTACATAATTCGTAAGCAACATGTCCCACTCCTTGAACAGCCACCACTTTGCCTTCGAGTGAGTCATCGCCGAAAGCTTCTTTTGCAGCCGCTTTCATTCCACGGTATACGCCGTAAGCCGTCACCGGTGAAGGGTTGCCGCTGGAACCGAAAGCGGGCGATACGCCTGTCACGTAACGGGTTTCCTCATGAATGATATCCATGTCTTCCACAGTGGTTCCCACGTCTTCCGCCGTGATGTACCGTCCGTTCAATCCTTGGATAAAGCGTCCCAAAGCACGGAACATGGCTTCGTTTTTGTCTTTTCTCGGATCGCCGATGATCACCGTTTTTCCGCCGCCGAGGTTTAAGCCGGCAGCTGCATTTTTGTAAGTCATCCCTCTTCCCAGGCGCAGCGCATCCTCGATGGCTTCTTCTTCCGAAGCGTAAGTCCACATGCGCATACCACCCAGAGCCGGCCCCAGGGTGGTATCATGGATACAAATGATGGCTTTGAGGCCGGACTCTTTATCTTGGCACATGACGAGTTGTTCATAATCATATTTTTCCATGTAATCGAAGATTTTCATCTTTCATTCCTCCTCAATCAGATCATTGGGCTGCTGCTTGCAACACGGCAAGCGCAATCGAATACAGTTTGGATTCCGGCGAATCCGCACGGGAAGTCAATACCACCGGAGCGGCAGCTCCCAGAACAACGGCACCGATTTTACTGTTGGCAAAATACACCATGGATTTGTACAGCATGTTTCCTGCCTCAATGTCCGGCACCAACAAAACATCCGCACGTCCGGCAACAGGACTCTCAATTCCTTTATGTTCCACTGCTCTCACGGACACCGCATTGTCCAAAGCAAACGGCCCGTCCACCAAAGCGCCTTTGATTTGGCCGCGGCGGTTCATTTGCGCGAGAGCGGCAGCATGAAGTGTCGCGTCCATATTGGGATTTACCACTTCCACTGCACCCAGGACCGCGACTTTCGGTTCGGTATTTCCGAGCGTGTGACAATACCGGATCACATTTTGGGCAATTTGGGTTTTTTCTTTCAGATCCGGAGCCACATTCAATGCCGGGTCGGTGACATGAATCAAGTGGTCATATCCCGGAACTTCAAACGTGGCCACATGGCTCAATACAGCGCCGGTTCTCAAGCCTTTTTCTTTATTTAAGACGGCCCGCAAAAAGTCAGCCGTTTGAACCATCCCTTTCATCACCACATCGGCTTGTTGGTCACGAACGGCGGATACTGCCATTTTTGAAGCTTGCGCGGGGGAATCCGCATGAAAGATTTGCCCGTCATTGATATCAAGACCGATTTGTCGGCTGATCTCCCGGATCTTGGCTTCGTCCCCAAACAACAGGAATTCGGCAATTCCATGTTGCATGGCATCACGAACAGCCTCCAACACATCCTGATCATCGGCTGCTGCGACGGCAACCTTGACGGACGGCAACGATTCTGCTTTTTTTAGTATTTCTCCAAAGGATCTCAACATACTTAAACACCTCTTCATTCCGGCTATTGTTTGAGTCGTCCTTTCCATTCGTCAATGATAGTTTTTACGATTTCGCCGGCCGCCATACTGATATGCAAATGGCGTGCCAACCTCGTCAAAAAATGAAAATCCCGCGATTTTATCAGCGGCTTTTGTTATTTTAGATTTTTTTCGTTTGCAAAAGTGTGCAGAGAAAGGAAATTTTTTTCATGCAATTTTTTGCAAAATCAAATCAGATCGTATTTCTCCAGCTTGTAATAAAGGCTTCGGACGGAGATTCCCAGCGCTTTGGCCGTCTCCGTTTTGTTCTTGTTGGTTTTTTCATACACTTTTTTTAAATAATTTTTTTCAAATTGTTGTATAACATCTTTCAACGGTTGAATATCTGTATCACTTTCCAACCGGCCATTTAAGTCTTGTCCCTCTTTTGCCCGGGATAAATCCAAAGGCGGCAAATGTTTTTTCTTCATGACCCTTTCGTTAAACTCCATATTGATCATGGCCCGCCCCAAAACGTTTTCCAATTCGCGGACGTTTCCCGGCCAGGAATATTGATGCAAGGTTTGGATCGCTTCCAGATCAATCTCTTCCACATTCCGTCCATATTCCTGGTTAAACTTTTTAATCAAATGCCGGGCCAAATCCACCAGGTCTTCCTTCCGCATGCGAAGCGGGGGAATATGAATCGGCAATACGTTCAGGCGGTAATACAAGTCCTCCCGGAAGCGTTTTTCCTGAATGGCCTTTTCCAAATACACATTGGTTGCCGCAATCACCCGGACATCAATCGGAATCGATTTGGTACCGCCCACCCGCAAAACTTCTTTTTCCTGCAGCACTCTGAGCAGTTTTGCTTGGGTGCTCGGCTTCAGCTCGCCGATCTCATCCAGAAAAATGGTGCCGCCGTTGGCTTCTTCAAAAAGGCCTTTTTTTCCGCCGCGCCTTGCTCCGGTGAACGCTCCTTCTTCGTAGCCGAACAACTCGCTTTCCAACAAGGATTCGGACAAGGCGGCACAATTCACCCGGACAAACTGGTTGTATTTGCGGTCACTGGCATTGTGAATGGCATGAGCAAACAGTTCCTTCCCGGTTCCCGATTCCCCTCTCAACAAGACGGTCGCTCTGGTTTCTGCCGCTTGCCTGGCCTGTTCGATGCTGTATTTCATCGTTTCGGAACTTCCGATAATGTCATCAAATGTATATTTGGCTTCCAGGTTACGGATAATCCGGCGCGCCCGTTCGAGATCCCGGTTCAGCCGTTTGATCTCGGAAACATCGTGAATAATTCCCACACTGCCTTTCAATTCCCCTTCCATCATGATCGGAGCCACATTGACCAATACTTCTTTCCGATGGGGACCCACTTTTAATTGGACGCCGCGCACCGGCTTTTTGGTCCGGAGCACCTTCATATGCATGCTTTCCCCTTCGGAGATATCCGTATCCGCCGGCTTCCCGATGATGTCTTCCGGTTTCAGTCCGGTTAATCGGGTGTAGGCCGGATTGATCAGTATTCCCATTCCGTTGGTGTCCACGACGGAAATGGCATCTTCCGAGGAATCGATGATGGCCTGCAGCAAGCTTTTCATGCTTTCCAAGTCGATGATTTGTTGGGACATGTTCTTCAGCTCGCTGATGTCCCGGAATACAGAAACCGCTCCGATCACCTTTCCGTCTTGCCCCTTTACCGGCACACGGTTGGTCAATATCTCCATTCCGCTGGGAAGTTTAAACTTTTGATTCAATTCCGCCTTTCCGTTGTTTAAGACCCACTCCAAACGGGATTTGGGGATCACATCTTCGATTTTTTTCCCCAGCACATTGGCGGCCGAGGTTCCGATCATCTTTTCCGCCGCCCGGTTAAACAACGTGATCCGGGCTTCTTTATTCACCGCAATCATTCCGTCATGGGTGGAATCCAAAATCGTTTCCAACTCTTGTTGCCGGCGCTTGTAAGCCATGAACCACTTCTTTTTTTCTTCCACCAGCCGGATCAACAGATCGACCACCGCGCCTGAAATCAACAAGGTGTCTTCATGTTTCAATTCCCCCAGCCGGTCATAAACTTTCGGATCTCCCGTCACTTCCAATACCACATCCGGCGCCGGATCCAGGAAAGGTTCGAATTGTCTTCCTGTGGGAATCCCATGTTTCTCAGCTTCTGAAATCGCAGGAGCGTCAGGATTTACATCAACCACTCCGATCACTTTGACAAAATCAATGGACAACAAGGTTTGCAAGATGGCAATCCCGCCCTGACCGCCTCCCACAATAAGAAACGTTTTCATCGGAATTCCTCCTTCCTCCTTCGCCATTCATCTTATCATATTGTTTCTCTGAAAAGCGGGTGGTAATATCCGCTAACCTGCGCTACTATGTTTAAAGAAGATACAGAAAGGACGGACCGGATTGATGAAACCATCAAAACCTGTGTATGAACGTATCTTGGCCATCATTATCATGTGCATTCCGGGAGCATCGGCCGCATACAGTTGGAAATGGATGCGCGACATATTCCATGATTTTCTGTCCGGCCAACCCTTTGCCTGGCTGCCGTTTACAGGTTCCCTCATCTTATTTCTGGCCAGCATCGCCTTTCTGGGTGGTTTCATTTTTCACCATGACAAAAAAAGAAACCGGCTCAAAAGTCAAAAAGGCAAAATTTCCTCTTAACCTTTTTTGACTGCACAAAAAAGAGGATGAAGGGATTCTTCCCCATCCTCTTTTTGATTTCTGTCCGCCGCATCTTCAGGCTTTATCCAAAAGCCCGGCGGTGGAAGCAGGCTCCTTCTCTTTCTCTTCCATTTTTTTGGACGCTTTGTCTTTTTCAAATAATGCAATCATGCCCGGCAACAGCATGCCCCGGATCAAAAAAGTGTCCAACAAAATGCCCACAGCCACAATGAAACCAAAGACAAACAGAAGCTGTATCGGCTGGGTCATCAATACCGCAAAGGTTGCGGCCAAAATGACTCCGGCGGAGGAAATGACCCCTCCCGTGCTGGCCACGGCATTTTCGACCGCTTGCTTGACCGGGTGTTTTTTCCGCTCTTCCTGGAACCTGGACATCAGCATGATGTTATAGTCGATGCCCAGTGCCACCAGGAACACAAACGAATACAACGGAACCCGGTTGCTGATGGAATCAATGCCGAAGAACCACTTGGTCAACAGCATTCCCAGCCCCAACGCGGCCAAAAACGATATCAAAATGGTTCCCATCATGTATACCGGCATTTTAAAAGACCGGGTCAAAACAATCAGGAGCAAGAAAATCAAAATGGTTTCCAACAGGACAATGAGCCACGTGTCCCGGTTATTGATGATACGGTCATCCACTTTGTTGGCGGTTTCCCCGGCAAAGTACAAGTTGCCTTTCAATCCGCTCTCTTTTAAAATCTGCCCCGAATGGTTGACCATTTGTTCCATGGCATCCATGGTTTTCACCGCATAGGGATTTTCGTCAAAAGTCAGCTGAAAACGGACCACTTTTCCGGATTCGTCCGTTCCATTGGGGCGCACCTGGCTGACGAGCGGCTGTTTTTCCAACGTCTGTTGCAAGGAATCCATCTGCGTTTTGGTAACCTTCTCCTCCGCTTCCAACAAAACGGTGGTCGGTGCCAAATCCCCTTTGGCAAACTTTTGCTCCAGCACTTCATACCCTTGGCGCGAAGGCATATCTTCCGGGAACGATTTCATCGTGTCAAACTCATAGTTCAAGTTCGTCAAATAGCTTGCCGACAAAAGGAGAAAAATCCCGATGGCCGCCACAAAAACCCCCGGTTTCTTGACGACCGTATGCCCGATCCGGCTCCAAACGGCGTTGTTTTTGATATTTGCTTCCCCGACCCGGGGCACTTTGGGCCAAAATGCCTTTCTTCCGAAAGCCGCAAACAAAGCAGGAATCAAGGTCACGGATGCCAGCATGACCACCGCCATCGCCGTGGAAAAAGTCGGGGCAAAGTTCCGGTAATCCCCAAACTGAGCAAAGAACAAAACAAGCATGGCGGCCAAAACCGTTCCACCCGAGAAGAAGACCGGCATCCCCGTGCCTCTCATGGCCGATTTCATGGCGGCAAATTTGTCCTCATGCACTTTCAGTTCTTCCCGGAAACGGGAAAAGACGAACAAAGAATAATCCGTGATGGTTGCAAACAAAAGAATTGACATAATCGAAACCGTCTGATTACTGTATACCAGCCCGGCTTTCCCCATCAACCCCAGAATCTGCATCACAGCCTCATAAACAAATGCCGCGGCGATCAGCGGAATCAGGGCCAACAATGGAGAACGATAAATCACAATTAAAAGAACAAGGATTAACCCGATTGTTGAGAAAAGAAGCACCAGATCTGCTCTGGAGAAAAGATCCAGTGTGTCCGCGGCAATTCCGGCCGGACCGGTCACATAAAGCTGAATTTCCGGATGATTCCCGACGGTCTCCAAAACCTGATCCCTTACCTCTTTGATCTCTTTCGTTTCCAGCGATTCATCAAACATGTAAGGAAGGACGGCGGTTGTCTTGTCATCCGAGAAAAATCCCATCATTGCCTGGGGAGGCAGGTTTTGCAGGGGAACGGCGGATTTCAGCCCCTTCAGATCTGCTCCCTCAATTTTCTTCAACAACTCCAAAAGCGTTTCGGCTTTCAATTCACCGTGTTTGGACTGAAAAACAAAAATGGCGGGTGTTCCGTCCTGACGAAAGTACTGATCCAGTTTCTTTTGGGCAATGACCGATTGGGCTTCACCCGGGAGAGAGTCCACTTGGCTCACTTCATAATCTTTTGCCCCCGGAGCAAAAAGGGCGAGCAGAACCACGGCAATCAGCCATACGGCCAACGTGATCCAAACTCCCTTCTTCGTAGTCACACGATCCGTCACTGCTTGCAGAACCTTGTGCATCGCTTATCTGATTTCCCCTTTCCACGAAAAGTAACAACACTGTCACTTTGAATTTAAATTGACACAAGTGTCACTTAAGATCATAAACATTGGTGACACTTGTGTCAATCAAAAAACAATATACGAATTCTTCTCAACGTTTAACCATTCCATAAAAGATGATTTCCTTGATGCTCTTGACCCATTGATCCCATGGAACTTCACTGCGTGGAATGGCCACAGAGTTAAAAATAAATCCCAAGATCAGTTCATCCGGAATTTCCTCTTTCAATACCTGTTCTTTGCGCCCCAATTGGATTAATTGTTGCAAGCGGTCATAAATCATTAAATGGAGTCGGCTTAATTCTTCTTTTTTCTCTTTGACCTTGTTCGTACTTGCTGAAATTTGCTGTCCGATCTCCATAAGTTGATCAATATTTTCGTTTTCAAATAAAAGGTGCAACAGAAATTCAAACTGGGCGAAAAAACCTTGCCTGCTTTCCATTTCATTCAGTTTCATAAGAAACCGATTCATTTCATCAATCATATAAGCCATAATTAATTCATCTTTATTCTCATAATATTTGTAAATGGTCCCGCGTGATACATTCAAACATTCTGCCAACCGGCTGAGGGTAAAAGCGTCATAACCTTTACATTGAAGAATTTGTTTGGTTTCACGAAACAATTCATCTGTTGAAAACTTGCGTTCCCGAGCCACCCTGTCGCCTCCAATCCATTTTCAATGTCTGATGCAACCATTTATTTTAACATGATTTCGGCCCTTCTCCGTTTTTTCTTTTTCATTCACTGTTTTGGGCGTTTATACATAATGTGGAAAAAAAGCAATTGCGGAGGAGAATGGAGCTTATGTCACTTCCAAATCTGAATTGGTTCAGCCATTGGCACAGGCAATCGCTCATCCCCTTGTTTCAATATTACCGCACCCGGCTGGAGGAGCAATTGCAAGCCACTGCCGACCCCCACAAGAAACAAGCGGGACGGAAGTTGTGGAAGCAAATCTGCAATTTGGAAAAGCAAGTACCTTTTAAAGACCCTTATACCCTTTACCAAACTTTACAGCAACTCATCGCACGATTCCAAAACCTTTCCACGCCCATCACAATTTCTTTTGCTGAAGAAACACCGAAACCGCCGGAATCCCCCAAACCATTGCAAGAGCCCCGCGTTCCCGTCGGACAACATCAACTGCCTCCGCTTCCCTATCCCTATGATGCGCTGGAACCGTATATTGATGCGGAAACCATGCAACTGCATCACGACAAACATCATCAAAGCTATGTGGACGGACTGAACCGGGCTGAAAAAATGATCCAAACCGCCCGTCTGGAAGGGGATTTTACTTTGTTGAAGCATTGGGAACGGGAAGCCGCCTTCCACGGTGCCGGCCACTATTTGCACACCATCTTTTGGGAAATCATGAATCCGGAAGGAGGCGGGGAACCGTCCGGCTCTCTCCGAAACCAAATCAATACGGATTTTGGCAGCTTCGAACGGTTTCAGGAACACTTCTCCCGCGCGGCGGAACAGGTGGAAGGAAGCGGTTGGGCCATTTTGGTCTGGAGCCCGAGGGCCCATCGCCTGGAAATTTTGCAAGCGGAAAAACACCAAAACCTTTCCCAGCAAGATGTGATTCCTTTGCTGCCCCTGGATGTTTGGGAACACGCTTATTATTTGAAATATAAAAATAATCGCAAAGCATACATCGACAACTGGTGGAATGTGGTTTATTGGCCGGAAGTAAAAAAACGTTTTTCAACCGTCAGGAAAGTGACCTGGTCCCCTGCTTAAAAAAGGAGGCAATGACTGATGGGCAAAAAAAGAATACATTCGACAAACCGGCAGGAACAACGTCCTGCCAAACCCAAATACACTTCCCGTGCAAACCTTTTTCATCAACAAGTGGTGGCACCGCTGGAAAAAAGATTTCGCCAAGCTTTAAAAGCCCGCCGATATGAAGAAGCCGAATCCCTTTACCGGGAAATCACCGAAGCGAGAAAAGAACACCGGTTATGGATTGACCGTTCCGAAAAAGTACGAATCCGCTGATGAAAAAACCGCCACGATCCAGTGGCGGCTTACCCGACTTTATGTTCAATGCGTAATTTATCGGCAACCATGGCGATAAATTCACTGTTTGTCGGTTTTGCTTTGGTCACGTTAATCGTATAACCGAACAGCTCCCGGATGGAATCCATGTTCCCACGGCTCCAAGCCACTTCGATCGCATGGCGGATCGCCCGTTCCACACGGCTCGGAGTCGTGTTGTATTTTTTGGCAATCCGGGGATACAGCGACTTGGTGATCGCCCCGAGCAACTCCACTTCATTGTAAACCATGGAAATGGCTTCACGTAAATACAGATACCCCTTGATATGGGCCGGGACACCGATCTCATGAATCACATTGGTGATATTGGCATCCAAATTATTGACTTTTTGTCCGGAGGACGCTTTTCCCGACGGGGCGGAAGAGCCGGATTTCACCAGTGCCGGCTTGGAAGCAATGCCTTTCATCTGCCGGATCCGGTGGGTCAACACATCCAGATCAAACGGCTTTAATATGTAATAGGAAGCTCCCAGTTCCACTGCCCGGTGCGTGATGTTCTCCTGGCCAAATGCCGTGAGCATGATCACTTTCGGATCAAACTCCAGATCCATTTGCTGGAGCTGTTCCAATACGCCAAGTCCGTCCAAATGAGGCATGATAATATCCAAGATCAAAACATCGGGAATTTCCTGTTTCAACATTTCAATGACTTCGCCCCCGTGGTGGGCCACACCGATCACTTCAATATCTCCCTGTCCGTTCAAATGTTCTTTAAGCAAATCAGCAAATTCCCGATTATCATCCGCTAATATCACTCGGATTTTATTCAATGGAAGACCCTCCCAATCGTCCAAAACAGTTTATTTTTTCCATTCGACAAAGAATCAAAACTTCCTGCATTCCGCCTTTTGCTGAGGGCATAATTTTTAAGAAAATAAAAAAATATACAGTTTCATAAAACGAATTCGGTGTAAAACCACGAAAAAGTTGCATATTAAAATTAGAAAGGAGTGAACCGCTTTGAAAAAAACGTCCAACTCCAGCTTGGAACAAAAGAAAAAAGCCGGGAAAACCAAACAGCAAAACAAAACCGAAACCGAATTTGCCGCCGGCTTTGGAAACAAAAAGCTGGAAGGGCCGGACCGTCCGTCAACTTAATTCACTCACCGAAAAACTGGGATTTATCTTCCCGGTTTTTTTTATTTCCAAACTTATAGATTGAAAAACAAGTATATTCAAATAAATACAATTATTGTTATAAAGATTGATTCATCTTTAAATTTCTTTTAACATATTATTTGTCGTTTATTTACTAGATCAATTAATAAATAGTCATAAACATTTATAATCATGTCAATTTTTGCGAGGTGATTGAATGAAAAAGGTCAAAATCAGTCTGGCATGGCAAATATTTATCGGGCTTATCTTGGGAATCATTGTCGGAGCCGTTTTCTTCGGCAATCCGAATATCGAAAAATACCTGCAACCCGTCGGCGACATTTTCTTGCGCCTTATTAAAATGATCGTCATCCCCATTGTCATTTCCAGCATCATTGTCGGCGTTGCCGGTGTCGGTGACATCAAAAAACTGGGGAAACTCGGCGGAAAAACCATTCTTTATTTCGAAATCATCACCACCATCGCCCTGCTGGTTGGTTTGCTCGCCGCCAATGTGTTTCAACCGGGTAAGGGCATTGACATGCAATCCATCGAGCAAACCGATATCAGCCAATATCAAGAAACCACGAAAGAAACAGAAGAACACGGGTTCATTGACACCATCGTCCAAATCGTCCCGGAAAACTTGTTTGCGGACATTGTGGAAGGCGACATGTTGGCCATCATCTTCTTCTCCGTCATGTTTGGCCTCGGGATCGCCGCGATCGGTGAAAAAGGAAAACCCGTGCTCAAGTTTTTCCAAGGAACCGCCGATGCCATGTTTTATGTCACCAATACCGTCATGAAATTTGCTCCATTTGGCGTCTTTGCCCTGATCGGGGTCACGGTTTCCAAATTTGGAATCGAATCCTTGATTCCTTTGAGCAAACTGGTGATCTTGGTTTATGCGGCCATGATTTTTTTCATTGTCGTTGTCTTGGGGCTTACCGCGAAAATCGTCGGGGTCAACATTTTCCATTTGGTCAAGATCCTAAAAGACGAATTGATTCTGGCTTACTCCACTTCCAGCTCGGAAGCCGTTTTGCCAAAATTGATGGAGAAAATGGAGCGGTTTGGCTGCCCGAAAGCGATCACTTCGTTTGTCATTCCAACCGGTTATTCGTTTAATCTGGATGGTTCCACGCTGTATCAAGCCATTGCCGCCATTTTCATCGCCCAGATGTATGGCATTGATTTAACCATCACCCAACAGGTCACCCTTTTGCTCACACTCATGATAACCTCCAAAGGAATTGCCGGAGTTCCGGGAGTTTCCTTCGTGGTCTTGTTAGCCACCTTGCATGTTGTCGGCATCCCGGCAGAAGGATTGGCATTCATCGCCGGCGTCGACCGCATTATGGACATGATGCGTACGGTTGTCAACGTCATGGGCAATTCTTTGGCATCGGTCGTCATGTCCAAATGGGAAAAACAATTTAACGAACAAAAAGCCAAAGACTATCTGGAAGAAATCAAAAATGCCGCCTGAGACTGCTGCGTTTCAAACAGCAGTCTTTCTCATTGATTGAAACGACTCATAACATAACACCTTCCCCTCCCCCTTGCAATCTCCATCCGACAGCATCTGACCGTAAAAGATGCAATTTAAACTCCATGGAATGAAATTATGAATGACTTTATCTGATTTACTCCTTTTTTATAGATTTCCTTCCTGATTTCTTCGCTCATCACTACCCTTCCAAGACAAAATATGCTAATATAAAAAAATATGTTGAAAAAATTTGTATTTTTCCCTTAAACCATCCATTTCAAGCGCTTTTAAAAAAGAATTAACAATATAGACAAGATTGCGTTAAATCGAATATTACAAAAACAAGTATAATTGGCTATGATTTATGAATTATTTACATAGGTTGTAAACCGTAAACCGGTTTGCAAATAAATCGAAATATTGCTTAAACAGAGTGAACCCCCGGGTTCATTCTGTCTGTTATGACAGCCATGAAATCACATCCAAAGAAAGGAAGGTGAATCTGTTACGGAAAACAAATCACATACATACTTGCGTCACGGAAGGAAACGGTTTAAAACCCAACCTTCTGCTTTTGTTTTCCGTAACCGTGTGTATGCGTCACATGCGAAAAAACATGACCCACCGCCTCCTGATGGCAATCATCTGCATGATGATCGGAATTGTCATTCCATTGTCACCGGCGATTTCCCACGCTGAAGGAAGCGGCATCAACGTTCCTTCGGTCGATGACCACTTTTACAAACCGAAGGAAGGGCCGAAACCGGAAGAGCAAAAAAAGATCAATGATAAAAACACCAAAGTGGAATCACCGGAGCAAAAGCAACAACCGCAATCCAAAAACGAAAAGAAAAACGACGGTCCGGATCCTTGGACAGTCACCAAATTTGTGGTCAATGACTTTGCCAAAGAACAAGCAGCTTCCATTGAACCTTATATTTACAATCCGATTGATGAAATCTCCCCCAAGGGTGCCGTTTACGGCAACATCGTGAAAATCCCGCGGGCAGCCATGGGGAACTTGGTTTTTAAAGATGGGTCCGCCGGGAAAATCTTTATTGATACTTGGGATGGGATAGAAAAGGGCAAAGAAGTTTGGGATAAATATAAAACCTTGAAAGAAATAAACAATTTAAAACAAAGATTATCAACTTATACAACCCTTACACAAAGAGCCGAGATTCAAAGTCAAATCGGAAAACTCAGTTCCGTTTCCAAATTGTCCAAAGGTCTCGGCTGGGTTGGCATTGGTGTTGCCGCTATCGATACAGGAAATAATCTGATTGACACCTACAAAAAATGGAAAGCCGGCAAAGGTGCCGAAGCCCGGGATGCAGCCATCAAAGCTGTGGGAAGTTTCGGTGAAGGCCTGATCTCTGCAGGAGCCTTGATGGGCCCCACCCCTTGGGGAATCGGTTTAGCCGCTGCCGGTACGGTATTATGGGCTGGAAGTGCCATTTGGACCCATCGGGAAGGCATCAAAAAGATGGCACAAGGAGCCGTTGATTTGGCGAAAAAAGGGGTTAACGCCGTGAAAAATGGTGTAAAATCGGCTTGGAACAAACTTTTCGGTTAAACAAAGGAGGGCTAAAACAATGAATTTGGAAGAATTAAAAGGCAGACCCAATCCGGAACCTCCAGAGCTTATAAAAAATGTGGCAAAAGAACATTTAAAAGACGGAGAAAAATTTAATATCTATCCCCAAAAAGCTTTCTTAAATGGAAAAACATATTTCTATGCAACTTATTGTAATGTAGGAGATACAAAAGAAGAGTTGACAGGCATTTTAGTTATCAGAGAAGATGGATCTTTACCTCTTCATAAAGAGTGTCTTGATGTATACTATTATCTCTCCGGAGTTGAAACCGGACTGACAAACGTTCTTGCCCAAGGCTCAGACTGGTCCAAAAGACCGATGGGGGTGTGGAAAAAGTTGCAATCCCTGTTGGATTCTTTTGCAGATACGGTCCATGCTTCCAATGATCCCGCTTTTCAAAAGGGATATGATGTCTTTTGTTCCATCCCCAATACCATGTTTGAAACACAGGATCAGCTGAAAGAAGTCGTGGAAAACGCAAAAAAATATTACACTGAATTGACGACAGATTATGTTGTTACAAAAGAATTCCACGATAAAGTGGACGAAAATTACCGTCTTATGATGGAGAATATGAAAAAACAATTTGAAGTGCAGATTGAAACGGAAGAAGAACGGACAAAATTCATGAAGCAACTAAAAGCATCCATTTCTTTTTTGGATCTCTCAAAACAGGTTTCCTATATGCGGCTGAATAAACTGCATAAATGGCTGAATGCCGACAAGGCAACCATGGATGAATACGAAGACTTTAAAAACGACATATATCGGGAGAAAGCCAATGCACAAGGAAGGAAAAAACAAATTGAGATGATTCGCAACCCCAGAGACTAAATATTGAAGGAGGACAAAATGCTCATTCGGGATTCGTTTCAACTGTATCGCGAAGAATTTGGCAAGATCTTATTGCTGGGTTTGATCGTGACCGTTCCAGTCCAGTTTCTGTGTTTATTGGTCAACAATTATTTTTACCTATATTATGGAATACTTGAATTACATTTCGCTGATTTGTTCTACGGCATCAATATGTTGATTGCCGGATCGCTCGTCCAAATTCCTTTTATCAAGCTCTTTGACAGTTACCGGAAACGAGAATACATTGAGTTTTCGAGTGCATACGGGAGCTTTTGGCAATATGGCTTTGTCGTCTTTGTGATGTCCATTCTCTATACTTTGGGAGTGGTCACCGGAACTTTCCTTCTGCTTATCCCGGGACTGGTTTTGATGGTCCTGTTTAATGCCTTCCCTTTTGCCGTGGTCCTCGACGAAAAAAAATGGTGGGAAGGCTTCAAACAAGCCTTTCAATTTGGCAAAAGCAACTTCTGGAAACTGTTTGGTATCATTTTTGGCTTCTTGATCGTGGAACTGGCTGTCGAGTGGATCTTCCAATCGATCACATTCTTATTCACCGACCGCTACCTCGTGGTGGCATCCGTGGTCATGCTGGTCAATATGTTGTTTGTTCCGATTGTTACTTTTGCCACCGGCTTGTTATACCAAGAGTGGAAAGAACAACCTGACACAGCAGTCTGAAGCCCAATTCAAAAGCAGGGTCCCTGTAAGGGATCTTGCTTTTTTCCTTGTCGGTTTGTTATTTGTCTTTTTGTATAAAAGTATTTTGAATTAGAATTTTTTTATATAAAAAAGCAGGTTTTCCCTCCTTTGTAGCCAATTATATAGTCAGAATATTTTTATAAGGAGGGTTTTTCTTGGCCAAAAAATTGGTAGTCCTCAGTTTGTTTGTGGTCACCCTGCTGGCATGGACTCCGGCCTTTGCTTACAATTTGTGGGGTTACAGATGGTCAAGCAGCAATATTACGTATGAATGCGATATGGGAGGCGACTATACGACACAGTGCGAAAACGGCGCTGCGGAATGGAGCAGCCGGACGGATGCAAATCTCAGTTACGGAGGGTCCGGTGCCGGTATTCGCACGGAGGCCGGCAATTATGGAAATGTTTCCTGGAGTGGCCTTTGCACCGTCACTTCCGCTTCAGGCAGCACGGTTTACCAAATGGATATTTCCATTAACCGTTATTATACCGACAGTTATTCTTCTCAGGTACGAAAAGGGGTCATTACGCACGAACTGGGGCATGCGATCGGTCTTGCCCATGAAGACCGGCTGGGGCCCGGTGGAGCGGTCATGTACAGCAATGACGGGAGAACGGTTTATTCCCCGACCCAGGATGACATCAGCGGAGTGAATGCCATTTATTAATTCTTAAGGAGGTTTCTTTATGCTGAGGAAGACCAAACACCTTCTTTATTCCATCGGGATCGCAAGCCTTGCTTTGTTGACAGCGGCCGGGATCTATGTTTCTTTCTTCCAACCGAAAGAGGTGGAAGTGGGCGTGTCCTTGAACAAAATGTATTCCAGCGTGGAAGAAATGCAGCAAGAAGCTGACTTAATCGTGGAGGGCAAGGCTCTTTCCGGGCAAAAGAGCTTCTTTTATGACCGGGTTCCGTTTACCCTGACTTCGTTCCAAATTGATCAGGTCTATATAGGGAATGCCCCGCAAAAAGTCATCTCCATTTTGGAAACCGGCGGTGTCAAGAAAAACATGAATTTCACCGTTGAAGGTAATGAAGTCATGGATGCGGATAAATCGTATGTGTTGTTATTGAAAAAATACGAAGGCCCGGTGACAAATGAACCCAGCTACGTGATCGTGGGCGCTTATCAAGGGAAATTTGCTTTGGACGGAAACCGGGTTTCTGCTGCTGAACACGTGAATGCGGCCCTTCAACAAATCGAGACGAAAGATCAACTTTTAAAACAACTGGATCCATCCTGAAGAAAAAAAGGCGGCTACCATGTGTAGCCGCTGTTGATTGAATCACCCCTGCATCTTGCAACATCCATTCGATAAAAGTTCCATATCCCGAAGTTGGATCATTGACAAACACGTGAGTTACTGCTCCAATTAATTTTCCGTTTTGAATGATCGGGCTTCCACTCATTCCCTGTACAATGCCACCGGTTTTTTTCAATAACCTTGGATCCGTCACTTTGATGATCAATCCTTTGGTCGCCGGATATTTTTGTTTGATGGCATGCACAATTTCAATGTTGTATTCCTCCACTTTTTGCCCCTCGACCACCGTCAGGATTTTGGCAGGTCCCTCTTTCACTTCATCAGCGAGAGCGACCGGAATCGGTTTTTGGTATTTTCCGTTGGGCGGTGCCTCATTCATCTGCCCGAAAATCCCGAACGGTGTATTCTGACGGATGTTCCCCAACACTTGATTTTCCCTGAAGAAAATGGCTCTTTTTTCACCCGGTTCCCCGGATTCCCCTTTTTGGATCGAGGTCACATTGGATTGGACAATCTTTCCTTCACCCACACGAATCGGCAATCCGGTATCCACGTCTGTCACGACATGTCCCAGTGCCCCGTACACATGCTTTTCAGGATCATAAAAGGTCAACGTACCCACCCCGGCCGCGGAGTCGCGGATATAAATCCCCAAGCGGTAACGGTTTTCCCGGGCATCTTTTTGTGCCTGAATGGTGGTGTTCTTTTGTTTGCCTTCCCGTATCAGTGTGACCCGGATCGGTTTATCCTGCGATTTTTCAACTTCTTTGGCCACATCCTGCACCCGGTTGACCGGCTTTCCGTTCATGGCCACAATATAATCGCCGATCCGGATGTCAGCCTTTTCGGCCGGTGAATCCACCTTTTCATTGCTGGTCTGGATGCGATGATGGCCGACGACAATCACTCCTTTGGAATAAACCTTTACCCCAATGGATTGTCCGCCGGGGATCACCTTTAACCGGGGATAAACTTTCACTTGGACTTTTTTAATCGGGAATGCACCAAATAAGTTCAGGGTCAGCCAAGTCTTTCCGGATGTGTTGGTAAATAACATGACAGGCTTTTTGAGATCCACCGGAACCTCAGCTTGACGGAATCCGTTCACATGGAGAATACGGGGATCGGATATACTGGCAGTAGCAGTGGCAGGCATGGATAAAGGAAGCTGTTTTAATTCACCCTGAAAAAGGCGGATCTCATGTGGAAATTGGATCCATTGTTGAAAGACACTTGTAGTACTTCCCAACATCAGGAGAAGCACCAGGAGAAATCCCAACCATTTTCGTTTCCCTTTGCTTTGCAATCTTACCACTCTCCTGAGCTTCCCGCCTTCCCTTTCGCCAATTTTGAAAGGTGCAGCTTACTAATCTTAAGGTAACCGCTTCGCCGGCCTTTTATGTCCTTCAAAACATTCCTGCTCATGAACATGTTCCCTGAAAAACCAAATGCACTGTAAAAACAAAAAAGCCTTTAACACCTGGGTTAAAGGCACTCACCTCACATATTGTTTCTTTTGTTCTTCAGCCAGCCGGATCATTTCCCGGGCGTGATTCCGGGTCGTACTGGTCACTTCCACGCCGCCCAGCATGCGCGCCAATTCAATCGTGCGACCTTCCATGTCCAGCTTCTTCACTTTTGTCCTTGTTTTGGATTGCAACACTTCTTTTGCAATGTACATATGGCAATCCGCCATACAAGCCACTTGGGGCAAATGCGTCACGCACAGGACTTGATGCCTGTTCGACAAAAACGCAATTTTTTCCGCAATGGCCTGCGCTGCGCGGCCGCTCACTCCCGTGTCAATTTCGTCAAAGACCAATGTATCATTCCGGTTCACTTCGGTAAAAATACACTTGAGCGCCAGCATCAGCCGGGACAATTCTCCCCCGGAAGCGATTTTGGCAAGCGGCTTTAACGGTTCGCCAGGGTTGGGGGCAATCTGAAACTCAATTTGATCCTGCCCGTGAGCATAAAAAACGTCATGTCGGTAAGGCTCCGGGAAAAAGGCGACATGAAAAACGGTCGACCCCATGTTTAAATCCTTCAATTCCTGCTCCACTCTGGTTTCCAATGCGGATGCGGCTTTTTTCCGTTTCGATGTCAGTTTTTGCGCCAATTCTTTCAATTGCTCTGTATATTGGCGGCATTTTGCGCTGAGTTCCGCTTCAATTTCCTCATGATTTTCCAGTTCATGCAGTTCCTGATCCACTTGTTCTTTATAAGCCAAAATCTCCTCAATGCTGTCCCCGTATTTGCGTTTTAATTGGTGAATCAAATGGATTCTTTCTTCCACTTCGTACAAGCGTTTGGGATCGAACTCAAAATTGTCCTGATAGCGGGCAATTTCATGAGCCGCTTCTTCCAGTTGATAACAGGCCGACCGGGCCAGTTCCGCCACATTTTCCAAAGACTCGTCCACTTCCGCAATCTGGCTTAAATGGGATATCGCCTCCTGCACGAGGCTGATGCCTCCCTGTTCCCCGTTTAAGTATTCATATGCCTTCGCACTGTGGACCATCAGTTTCTCGGCGGAAGCCAACCGTTTATGTTCCGATTCCAAAGCTTCTTCTTCCCCGGGGGTCAACTGTGCCGCTTCAATTTCATCGGCTTGGAAACGGAGCAAATCCAAACGCCGGTCCAAATCCCTCTGATTTTTTCGCAATTGTTCCAATTGGCGCTTGACTTTATCGTAAGAAACATAGATCTCTTCATACTGCCGGCGCAATGAAAGAATTTCCTCGCCGCCGAAATGGTCCAGCCACTCCAAATGTTCCTCCGTTTTCAGCAACGATTGGTGCTCGTGCTGTCCGGAGATGTCAATCAAGCGGGGGCCGACTTGTTTGAGCAAAGACAGCGTGACCACTCTTCCATTGATCCGGCAGGTGCTTTTCCCTTGTGCGGTGATCTCCCTGCGGATGATGATTTGATCCAACTCTTCCTCATCAAATCCCCACTCCACCAGCGGAGCCCGTGCAGCGTGCTCCGGATCCAGTTCAAACACCGCTTCGATTTCGGCTTTTCCTTCTCCATGGCGGACAAAATCCGCGGATGCCCTGCCGCCGGCAACCAAGCCCAGCGCATCAATCAAAATGGATTTCCCGGCGCCCGTTTCGCCTGTTAACACATGAAACCCATGGTCAAACGCGATATGCACCTCTTCGATGATGGCAAAGTGGCGAATAACGAGTTCCTTCAGCATCCCGACCGCCTCCTTACAGCAAATCCAGGAAGCGCTGCATTAATTGAGGTGCTTGGGCTTTGGTCCGGGAAATGATCAATATGGTGTCATCCCCTGCAATCGTTCCCATCATTTCTTCCCAATCCAAATGATCCAACAAAGCAGCCACGGCTTGGGCATTACCGGGCAAGGTTTTGAGCAAAACCAGGTTTTCGCTGTAATCGATGCTCACAAAAGATTCCTGAAGGGTCCGCTTTAATTTTCTTAACGGATCAAAACGTTTTTCCCCGGTGGGAAGCGAATATTTGTATGCCCCGCTGGCTGTCGGAACTTTCACCAGATGCAATTCTTTAATGTCCCTGGAGACGGTTGCCTGTGTCACATTGAAACCCGCTTTTTTCAATTCTGCGACCAAATCGTCTTGCGTTTCAATCTCCTTACTTGAAATGATTTCACGGATTTTAATATGGCGCTGTGCCTTCATGTTCTCCACCTACCCTGCTAACATCCACACTCTCGCCTTGCAGTTTTTGGCGTACCACCTCAAAAAATGAACGGTCCTGCCATTTGATCAGCAAAGCGGAGTGCTTATAACGCTTAACCCGGACAATATCTCCTTCCTTCAAACAATAGCCGATCTGCCCGTCGATGGTGATTCCCATCTCCCGGTGAACGGCCGAAACATGGATATCGATGACCGATTCAGACGGAAGCACCATGGGTCTGGAAGTCAATGTGTGCGAACAAATCGGCGTCAAAAGCAATGCCCGGATTCCCGGATAAACAATCGGCCCTCCGCAGGACAAGGAATATGCGGTCGAACCGGTCGGCGTGGAAATAATGACCCCATCGCCTGTATAGGTTCCGAGAAAATTCCCGTCCATATACGCCGTGCATGTGATCATCCGGCCGAAAGAGCCTTTGGCGATCCCCACATCATTGAGCGCAACCCCGGATTCAATCACACGGCCGTTGCGGATGACTTCCGCTTTCAGCATCAGGCGGCATTCGATCACATAATCCCCGGAAAGCACCCGTTCAATCGCTTCGGACAGACCGCCGGTTTCCGCTTCGGACAAAAAGCCCAGATTTCCCAAATTAAAACCGAGAATCGGGATTTGGTACCGGGCTAACTGTCTGGCCACCCCCAGCAAGGTTCCGTCGCCACCCAGGACAAAGACCAGTTCGACACGGCTGGCGAATTCCTCCAAAGGAAGCCCCAATTCTGGATATCCCAAGTCAGCGGCAATATCCGGCTCGAAACAGACAGCAACCCCTCTGGTTTCCAATTCCCGTTTCATTTTCTCTGCAACCGCAAAAGCTTTCGGTTTGGATCGATTTACTTTAATCCCGATTGTTTTCAACCATTTCCACCCCAATAACCACGTTGCAATCATAATAATATAAACACAGCGGCGAACAAGATCAATAGCACCGGTGCCAAATAAAACAAAACATGTTTATTCTTTTGAAAGGAGACATCCGGTATGTCAAATTCGATCTCCTTGATCGTTCCCTGCTCGCGGTCCACATACAAAATGGCATCCGGACGGTACAACAAATAATACGGCAGGAAAAAGTCCCTCAATCCGGCTCCGGATTCCCGGACCGGTTTGCGCGATCTTGCGACAATCACAATATACCATGCATCCTCGCGGCGGGCGAAATAATCGATGAACAACCGGCTGGCATACTGGCGACCGCCGTAACCGATGTCAAACAGAATCCTTTCTTTCTCCCCCACCACTTCATAGCCGTGTTGCCGCAACAAGTCCGGAACTTCCCCCTCAATCTCTTCATCCGGTTCTTTCGTTGTCGGGTATAAATCCAATAACTTTTTCCAAATCAAATAAAAGATGACTCCGATTAGCAGAAAAAGTACAAGGGTATCGCCCGGTCGGGTCACCATTCCCCCCTCCTTTACCTACTAATTCGAAGTCATGCGGGTGAACCCTTTTTTCAATTCATCAAAACCGCTTGTGCGCTTCATCCACCACTTCTTTTATCTTTGCTGCCCAATCGGTGTTGCTTTCCCGGGTTTTCGGGAAAGTGAGGTATCCCAGAAATTCAATGTTTCCTTCCCCACCCTGAATCGGGGATGGCGTGATTCCTTCCACCTGGTAATTCAGGGATTCGGCCAGTTGCACGGTATTCATCAAAACTTTCCGGTGCACTTTGGGATCTTTGACAATTCCTTTTTTGCCGACTTCTTCTTTGCCCGCTTCAAATTGGGGCTTGATCAAAGCCACCACTTCCCCGCCGCGGCTGAGCAGATCCCTCAAATTGGGAAAGATATGCTTTAAGGAAATAAATGAAACATCTATCACGGCAAAGTCAGGGATATCCCCTGTCAAATGTTCAGGTTTGACATACCGGAAGTTCGTCCGCTCCATCACGATCACCCGCGGATCTTGCCGCAATTTCCAAGCGAGTTGCCCATAGCCGACATCAATGGCATACACCTGTTTTGCACCGTTTTGCAGCGCACAATCGGTAAATCCCCCGGTGGAAGCCCCGATATCCAAAAGGACGCGGTTTTTCAAATCGATGCCAAATGTTTTCACCGCTTCTTCCAGTTTCAATCCGCCACGGCTGACATAAGGGTGAAGTTGCCCTTTCACCTCGATGGACACATCCACCGGAACTTTGGTCCCTGCTTTTTCGATCCGTTCCTGATTTACGTAAACCAGTCCGGCCATGATGGATCGTTTGGCCTGCTCACGGCTTGCAAACAGGCCTTTTTGAACCAGTAAAGTATCAATGCGTTCCTTTTTTTCCACGTTCAACCCTCAAGCTTTTTGGATTTTTTGTGATAAAAATCTGTTAACAGTATCGGCAATGCCTTCCGGAGTTAATCCGACTTCTCTCCGTTGGTCATCGATGCTTCCGTGTTCCACATAGACATCCGGAACCCCCAAAATTTTCACCTTGGGCATGTCGATTTCTTTTTGCTGGTAATACTCCAGCACGGCGCTTCCGAAACCGCCAAGCACCGCGGCTTCTTCCACCGTGATCAACGGGATGTTTTCTTCAACCAGCTGATCCAGAAGCGCGGTATCCAGCGGCTTGGCAAACCGGGCGTTGATCACACGCGCATCAATACCCTTTTCTTTCAACCGTTCAGCCGCTTCCAAAGAGGTCTGAACCATCGGTCCCAGTGCCAGAATGGCCACATCCTTTCCGGGTCTCACCTCTTCCGCTTTCCCGATAGGCACCAACTTCAATTCATCATCCATCGGAACCCCGACCCCGGCGCTTTTGGAGTACCTGACGGCGACAGGCCCGTCGTTGTATTGGACGGCCGTATGGATCATGTGCTGCAATTCATTTTCATCTTTTGGCATCATGATCACCATGTTTGGCTGACTGCGCATATATCCGATGTCATAAATTCCCTGATGGGTTTCCCCGTCTTCACCGACAAATCCGGCCCGGTCCACTGCAAAAACCACATTCAGGTTCTGCCGGCATACGTCGTGAACCAGTTGATCATAGCCTCTTTGCAAAAAGGTGGAATAAATGGCGAGTACCGGTTTCATCCCTTGGGTTGCAAGGCCTGCAGCAAAAGTGACAGCATGTTGTTCCGCGATTCCCACATCAAAACAACGATGCGGAAACTTTTTCTGAAAATCATCCAATTTGGAACCGGTCAGCATCGCCGGGGTGATCGCGACAATGCGCTCGTCTTTTTCAGCCAGCTTCACCAAGGTTTTTCCAAAAACCGAGGGGTAAGTCGGAGGACCTCCTGCTTTCTTTTGAAAAGCACCGGATTCAATTTTGTACGTTCCGACACCGTGATACACGACGGAATCATCTTCGGCGGGCTTATACCCGTATCCTTTTCTCGTGATGACATGGACCAAGACCGGCCCTTTGGTTTTGCCGGCCAAACGCAGGCTTTCCATCAATTCATCCAATTGATGGCCGTCAACCGGCCCGATGTAAGTAAAGCCCAAGTGTTCAAAAAAGACTCCGGATACCACCAAATATTTCAGACTGTCTTTTATTCTTTCCAATGTTTTGGCGAAAGGCACGCCGACCGTCGGAATCTTCTTCAAAAGATGCTGGATTTCGTCTTTCATCTTGTTATAGCTTTTGTTTGTGCGAAGACGGGCCAAATGATTGTGAATGGCACCGACATTCGGGCTGATGGACATTTCATTGTCATTTAAAATGACAATCATATCGCTTTGGGATTCCCCGATATGGTTGAGTGCTTCCAAAGCCATGCCGCCGGTCAGGGCTCCATCCCCGATCACCGGGATGACTTTGTAGTCTTCCCCTTTCAAATCCCGGGCCGCAACCATTCCCATCGCCCCGGACAAGGACGTGCTGCTGTGTCCGGTTTCCCAGCAGTCATGCTCCGATTCTCTCATTTTCGGAAAACCGCACAACCCTTTGTACTGTCGCAAAGTGGAAAACATTTCGCGGCGGCCCGTCAAAATTTTATGCACATAAGCCTGATGGCCGACATCCCACAAAATTTTGTCCCGGGGACTGTCAAACAGATAATGAAGGGCAATCGTCAGTTCCACCACGCCCAGATTGGAGGCCAAATGTCCTCCGGTCTTCGACAAACTTTCAATGAGAAACCGGCGGATTTCATCCGCCAATTTCGGAAGTTCTTCCACAGGTAATTTTTTTAATTCATCTGGCGAATTAATCTGCTCGAGGTGCACGAAAAACGCCTCGCTTTCGCTTTCTTTTCATTTTGGTTTACAAGACTTACTTGAAAAATAATATGATGAGCAAAGGAAATTGACAAGCGGCTTTGGTCCGAAAAATCACTGCTAAGAAAGAGCGTTGTTGGAAGCGATTACGACACCACAAGGTCAAGTCCGCTTTCAAAGCGGCCTTTCCCCGCATTCGCGGGTTTCCCGCCGCCTTCGTTGCCATCATGAATATGATCCGATACAGATGAGTCCTTCTCCATCCCGTCTCTTTATAAATGCAGTGACGTGCTCCTGAACACCCGTCATCTTTCCTTTGCCCGAATCCATTCAGAAAAATGCCGGCCGCAAGGACCGGTGCCGTTCATCGTTTCTCCAACGATGGATATGTATTTTTCCCGGTTCACGCAAGTGGTGCCCCTTGGGACGAGTACCGCATCAAGCAGGCTTTTCCGGCAACATACAGCCTGCTTGTCATCTGACGGTTCCCGATGTGCCTCCTTTTTCAAGAGACCCACTCACTGAAAACATATTTTATTATAGCACAAGGCTCTCTCTTTATCATACATTGGCGTCAATGATCACGGGACAATAAATAATCGGCGATTTCCAACAACCGGGACGGTTCAATCCCGGGATGGGACATCAACGTGTTTTTGGCATCCTCCGTGAGCAATTTCAGCCTTCTTTTGGATTCTTCAAGACCGAGCAATGACGGATACGTTGCTTTGTTGGATTTGATGTCGCTTCCGGCCGGTTTCCCGATCACTTCGGTGGTGCCGGTCACATCCAAAATATCGTCCTGGATTTGATACGCAAGACCGATTTGATAAGCAAAACGCGTCAAAGCATCCAGCACGGAGGGTTCAGCCTGGCAAAAATGCGCCCCCATGCGCACCGAAAAGGCGATCAAATCCCCGGTTTTTCTTTTGTGGATGCTTTCCAGTTCTTCCAAGCTGATCTTCCGGTTTTCACTCAACAGGTCATCCGACTGGCCTCCGACCATTCCGCGCGCCCCTGCACTTCGGGCTCCTTCTTCAATCATCGTCAGAGCCACTTCGGCAGGCAATCCTTCTTTTTTGGCCGCGGCGGCCATTAAACCGAATGCTTCTGTCAGCAGGGCATCCCCGGCCAAAATGGCCTGAGCCTCCCCAAACACTTTGTGGTTGGTCAGCTTCCCCCGCCTGTAATCGTCGTCGTCCATGCTCGGCAAGTCATCATGAATCAGGGAATACGTATGAATCATTTCAATGGCACAGGCAAAAGGCAGGGCTTTTTCGGGATCTTTTCCAAGCGACTCCACGGTGGCCAGCGTCAACACCGGACGCAACCGTTTCCCCCCGGCCAACAGCGAATACCGCATGGATTGCCGCAACACATCGGGCAGGCTGTCCATCTGATCCAAATATTGTTCCAAAGCCCGGTGAACCCGATCCGCTTGTTCCTTGATATATGATGTAATGGATTGCACTTACTCCAAATCCTCCTCTATTTCAAAAGGTTTTTTCAGCCACTCTCCATTCTCCTTGACCAGCATCTCGACCTGATGTTCCGCCCATTCCAGCTTCTTTCCGCAAACATGGGCCAACTTCATTCCTTCATCAAACAACTGAATCGCCTGCTCCAGAGGAGTGTCGCCTTTTTCCAGCTGCTGCACCACTTGTTCCAGCCGTTTCAACGCATCTTCAAACGGCAGGGACTCGAATGCGGACAGATCTTTTGATTCAGTCATTTTTTTCCTCCTCCGCTCTGTACACTTGACATCTCAACCGCCCGTCGGGGAGACGGACTTGAATCAAATCCCCGGGCTCCGCTTGCCGGACGGATTTAATCAGTTCATTCTTATGAAGGCGGTAAACGAGAGAATATCCGCGTTGCATGACCTTTAACGGACTCAATGCATCCAATTGGGCCAGTTGGTGATGGTAGCGTTGTATTTCGGTTTTCAGCCGCTGATGCATCAGGGTCCGGCTGTCTTTGATCAATAACGCCAACTGCTCACTCAGTTTAGACAATTTTTGCGACGGATGGCAAGCCTTTAATTGAAACTTCATTTCGGAAAAATCACGTTTTTTGGTTTCAAGCGATGCTTGCATGGCATGCTCCAGCCGCGTCTGTAAATGATCAAGCCGTTGGGTGTATTGTAAGAGGCGTGCTTTCGGATCCAGAAAGACAGCCCGGTTGACTTGGTTTTTCACCCGTTCTTTCATCCGGTCCAGGACCGACTGCTGAGACTGAATCAAACGCCGGGTTAACTGAGCGGTTTGATTTTTCAGCTCCAGCAGCTCGGGAACCACAAACTCCGCTGCTGCCGTCGGGGTGGGAGCCCGTAAATCGGCCACCAAATCGCTGATGGTTACATCGGTTTCGTGCCCGACGGCCGATACCACCGGCAATTTGGAACGATAAATGCTCCGGGCAACCACTTCTTCATTGAATGCCCACAATTCCTCCAACGAGCCGCCGCCTCTTCCGACAATCAACACATCCACTTCATCCATTTCGTTCATGTGATCAATGGCTCTGGCGATTTCGTGTGCCGCTTCATCCCCTTGAACCGAAACCGGATATAAGAGAATGGATGCAATCGGATAGCGCCGGCGAATCGTTACAATAATATCACGAACAGCGGCTCCGCTGGCAGAGGTAATTACCCCCACTTTTCCCGGAAATTTCGGCAGAGGCTTTTTTTCTTTGTCAAACAACCCTTCCGCCGAAAGTTTTTCTTTCAGCCGCTCAAAAGCAATGTACAAATCCCCGGTTCCGCTGAGCCGCATATCTTGCACATAAATCTGCAGATGACCGTTTTTCATGTATAAAGAAACATACCCGCGGACCAACACCCGGTCCCCGTTTTTGGGCACAAAACGCAACCGGCGGTTGTTTCCCGCAAACATGACCGCATCGATGGCGGCTTGATCATCCTTGATGGTGAAATACATATGGCGGCTTTTCCGGTTTTGGGAGAAATTTGTAATTTCTCCTTCCAGCCAGATCTTTTTTAAATTTTCATCCAGATTCAGCGACGTATAAAGGTATTCCACCAGGTCAGTGACTGACCAGACATCGCGTTCCGGTTCACGGAACATAACTTCCCCTCACTTTGCCTTTTTAAATCACTCATCTTTTCCATTATAAAAGAAAGAGGCTCTCCTCCAACAGAGGAAGCCTCTTCTTTTTCATTTATTTTGCACGTTGCCACAGCTTTTTCGCCGCCGTGACGGTGTTTTTCATCAGCATTGCCACCGTCATCGGGCCGACGCCGCCCGGCACCGGGGTAATCGCCGAGCAAACCGGCGCCACTTCTTCAAAATTCACGTCTCCCACCAATTTGCCGGCTTCATTCCGGTTCATTCCCACATCAATCACCACGGCCCCGGGTTTGACAAACTCTTTGGTGATCATTTCGCCTCTTCCCACAGCGGCCACGAGAATATCCGCCTGGCGGGTGTGATGAGCCAGATCCGCTGTTTTCGAATGGCACAATGTCACGGTGGCATTGGCTTGTTGCAACAACATGGCCATCGGCTTGCCGACAATATTGCTTCTTCCCACGACCACCGCATGTTTTCCTTCGAGAGAAATCCCCGTCCGTTTAAACAATTGCATGATTCCGTAAGGCGTGCACGGCAACAAACCGTTTTGTCCGATCATCATTTTTCCCATATTGACGGGGGAAAAGCCGTCCACATCTTTGGACGGGGAAATGGTTGCAATCACTTTATCCGGGTCGATGTGAGCAGGCAGGGGCAGTTGCACCAAAATCCCGTGGATGGCCGGGTCCTCATTCAATTCTTTCACCTGATTCAACAACTCTTCTTCTTGAACGGTTTCCTCCATCCGGATTAACCGGGAGTGGATGCCGATTTCTTCCGATGCCCGGATTTTACTCCGCACATACGTTTCGGACGCAGGGTTGTTTCCAACCAGAATGACGGCCAACCCCGGCTTCAATCCCTCTTCGGCTAATTGGCTGACTTCTTCTTTCAGTTCCGCACGGATTTCTTTGGCGATTTGTTTTCCATCAATCAATTGATAAGACAACGCGCTCACTTCCTTAACATTAAAGGTTAATTATTAATTAATGTTCAGTTTATATGTTAAATGTTTTGATGTAAAGACTTTATGCAAACACTTAAAATACAAGCGTTTTCATATACAAAAAAGAGGGGAGATCTCCGTCCCCTCTCCTCTTTTTTAAAAATTATTGTTCGGTTATTTGCCCGGCTTCTTCTTTTGCCACTCTTCCCAAAACCCCGTTGATAAACCGGCCGGATTCTTCGCCGGAAAAAGACTTGGCCAGTTCGACCGCTTCATTGATCACCACAGCCTTGGGCACATCTTTTTCATATAACAATTCAAATATGGCCAAGCGTAAGATCATTTTATCCACAGTGGGAATCCGTTCCAATGACCAGCCTTTTTTCAACAAGGGGCGAAACACTTCATCCAGACGGAAAGCGTTTTGCAAGATCCCTTCTGTTAAATGCAAAAAATACGAACGCTCTTCCCCGGCGAGTCCGGTGCTTCGCACAGACACAATTTCCTCTTGTTCCTCCGGGCGAAATTCACACTCATACAATGTTTGAATCACTTTTTCCCTGATCTCTCTTCTGCTCATCAACAATCCCCCAAAAAGAAGCCCGAGCCATGCAGCCCGGTCTTCGATCTTCCCTCTTTATTTTAACCAAAAAACAGCACAAGCCATTCTTATTTCACACGTGGCGGGTTTGGCTCATTCTCGTCCCCGGAATCGTTTGCCGGCATTTTGATGCCGCTGATTTTGACGGAAACTTGATCCACTTGAAGCCCGGTCATGTTTTCGATGGCTTGTTTTACTTCTTCCTGCACTTTGCGGCCAAGTTCAGGAATATTGAAACCATATTGTACCACAATGGACAAGTCAACGGCCAGTTGTTCTCCCAAATCCACATGAATTCCTTTTTTCAAATTTTTGCGGCCCAACAACTGATTGATATTGGCGGCGGTTCCCCCGCTCAACCCGATGACGCCGTCGACGGAAGACGCTGCAATCCCTGAGATGATTTGGATCACTTCCGGCGCAATCTCAATCTTGCCAATCGCATTTTGATCGTACTCATAAATTTCATTCATTGATCCATACTCTCCTTATTTAATGGATTCTTCTCCAGGAAAAGAATATCAAAATCCCCTTCGGCAAATTTCGGATGTTGCATCAGTTTCAGGTGGAACGGAATGGTTGTGTGAATTCCGTCGATCGCAAATTCATTTAATGCCCGTTTCATCCGCTCAATCGCCTCATTGCGATCTTTTCCCCATACAATCAACTTTGCCACCATGGAATCATAGAACGGCTGAATTTTGAAGCCTTGATAACAAGCGCTGTCCACCCGCACTCCGTTTCCTCCCGGCGGCAGGTAGAATTGGATGGTTCCGGGGGAAGGCATGAAATCTTTTTCCGGACGCTCGGCATTGATCCGGCATTCAATCGACCAACCGTTGATCCGGACTTCTTCCTGACGGAGCGAAAGTTTCTCGCCGGCTGCGATCCGGATTTGCTCTTTCACCAAATCCACGCCCGTTATCAACTCGGTCACCGGATGCTCTACCTGGATGCGTGTATTCATTTCCATGAAATAAAAGTTTCCTTCTTTATCCAGGAGAAACTCCACGGTGCCGGCTCCCGAATATTGGACGGACCGGGCTGCTTTCACCGCCGCTTCCCCCATCTTTTCCCGCAATTCCGGAGACAATGCGGGAGACGGGGCTTCTTCCACCAGTTTTTGATACCGTCGTTGGATCGAACAATCCCTTTCTCCGAGATGTATCACATTGCCGTGCTGGTCCGCCAACACCTGGATCTCAATGTGACGGGGTTCCACCAGGTATTTTTCCAAATAAACCCCCGGATTGCCGAAATTGGCTTCGGCTTCTTTCTGCGCAAGCGCAATCGCCCGTTTCAGCTCTTCTTCGTGATGGACCACGCGCATTCCTTTTCCGCCTCCGCCGGCGGTCGCTTTCACAATCACCGGAAAACCGATTTCTTTGGCTGTTTGCACGGCCTCATCCACATCCTCAATCACGCCCTCGGTTCCCGGCACGACCGGCACCCCGGCCTCTTTCATGGTATCACGGGCCGTCGTCTTATCCCCCATTTTTTGAATCGCTTCCGGCGAAGGGCCCACAAACGTAATATTGCAAGCAGCGCATAACTCGGCAAAATCGGCATTCTCAGACAAAAAACCGTATCCCGGGTGAATGGCATCCACTCCGACCAGTGTTGCCGTGCTCATCAGGTTGGTCATATTCAAATAGCTGTCTTTGCTTGGAGCCGGACCGATGCAATAAGCTTCGTCCGCCAGCGTCACATGCAATGCTTCCCGGTCTGCCTCGGAATAAACGGCCACCGTGGAAATTCCGAGCTCCTTGCAGGCACGAATAATTCGCACAGCAATTTCACCGCGGTTAGCGATTAAGAGCTTTTTAAACATCGTCATCCTCCTTCCGCGGCCGTTATGTGGTTTTCACCAAGAACAAGGGTTGGCCGTATTCCACCAGTTGTCCGTTTTCCACCAATACTTTCACAATGGTACCGTTTACTTCCGCTTCAATTTCATTCATCAATTTCATCGCTTCCACGATGCAAACCACTGTATCTTTTTGAATGGTGTCTCCTTCTTTTACATAAGGATCGGCATCCGGAGCCGGAGCGCGGTAAAAGGTGCCAACCATGGGCGAAACAATTTTATGTAAAGTCGGATCATCTTCCTCCGCCGCTTGCGGTGCCGGTTCCTGAGCCTCCTGTTCCTTTGGCGCCGCGACGGGTTCCGGAACCACTGCTTTGGGGGTCGGGACAGCTTGTACAGGTGACGCTTGAGCAGCCGGTTCGGATGTCGTGAGCGTTGCAGAAGCTCCGCTGTTTGTGCCGGACTTTTTCATATAAATTTTGTTTCCTTCAAACTCGAGTTCAAACTCATCGATTTGAGATTCATCAATTAATCGGATCAGTTCGCGAATCTCATACGGTTTAAAATTCATCTTTAATTTCCTCCCTTAATTTCTGCCCAAAGCAAAATCCATAATAACGCTAATAGCATAACGCATTTTCAGTGGTTTGACCACCTCTTTACATAGTAAAACAACCGACCCGGTTTTACCAAATGTCCGTATGTAAAAAAATAAACCAGTTTCCTTGTTGAAACCGGTTTTTTGATCATTTCTTTTTTTCAGCGGTATGCGACGGTCACATGATGCGGATCGACTTGCAGATGCTGGCGGACCAGACTGATTAATTTCACCACTTGTTTTTTGTCCAGCTTTTCGCTTTGGACAATCACATCGACGTGCGGAAGATTGGTAATGACCACGGCATCCTGATAACCTTCTTTCCGGATCAGTTCTTCCAACACGGTCTCCTGATTGTCAATTTTCATCAATTGCTGGATTTTCTGATTGGCCTCTTCCACTTCCTTCTCGGGTGCTTCCGGATTGGTCAGCACTTGCATGTATTCTTCGACCATTTTTTGGCGCAACGTGCTCCGTTGCAACTGATAACCGACAAAAAAATCATTGGACTGGTTCTCCAGAACTTCCGCCGATTTTTGGCCGGAAGAAGACGGTTCATCGACCGGCTTGATATCCACTTTGATATCCCCTTGTTTTTCCTTGGCGGTTTGTGCCACCTGATCAGCCGGTTCAACCGGACCCGTCACGATATAATAGGCAGACAAAACGACCATGACGGACAACATCGTCACCAGCCATACCGTTTGTTTGTTCACCGACATTCAGACTTCCTCCTTTTTTATCCTTTCGGTAATACAGAAATTCGATGCACCGGAACATCCAACGTCCGTTGGACCGCTTCAATCACAATCGCTTTCACCTTCAGGTTTTCCACTCCGCGCGCAACGACCAACACCCCCCGCACTTGCGGTTTTAACTTCTTGATGACCACGGGCTTCTCCCCGTTTTCACCGCGGTAGTAAGCGGTTTTTTGATCTTCGGTGTCTTGGGTGACGGAACGTTTCCCGCCGTTTTTATCCGTTTCCGTCGTCACTTGGCGCGATTCCCTTTTATCCACTTGCAAAACCTCTTCCACCGTCGAATTCAAGTTGACTATGACGGAAACATCTTCCACCCCCACGATTTTGCTCAACACTTCCTCCAGTTCTTTTTCGTACCTCTGCTCGTATTCCATCATGCTGAGGGCATCATCTGAGGAAGAGGTCACGGCCGCCGGTTTGGCATCGGCTTCCGCTTGGGGAGAATCCTTTTTATCCGGCGGCAACGAAGCTTCTCTCACTTGGATGAAGGATGAAAGAATCATGATCGCCACCCCCGAAGCCCCCAAAATCAAAATCCATCCCAAGCGCTTCGACTTCTCCCCGTCCCCTGCCGTGTTTTGGAAAAGCTTTTTGAACATGTTTGCTTTTCACCTCCGTCTTTGATGGTTATGTAAAGCCGGTGGCCATGACCGTAACAGGCAAACATCTACTCCCCCTGCACTTCCACATGAATGTTTTCCCTGGGTACATTCCAATGGTTTTCAAGGTAATGTATCACATCCCATTGCAGTTTTTTCCGGTTTGCTTCCTGATCTTTCTCTTGCGTACCATCGCCGGATTTTCCCACATTGATTTCAACGGGTTCAACGGACCGGTCCGATTGCGTCGCCGGGGAAGCCAGGGGCCGCATGACCACCACGATGCCTTCAATCGCCTGCTCGTTTCCGTCCATTTTTAATTTCACTTCCGCTTTTTCCACTTTGGCTTGGAAGCGCTGTTGCAATTCGTCTTTCAGCTGTTCCCCGGCCCTTGATTCGGCTTCTTGCCGGATCCATTGTTGTTGTTCCTGCTTGAGGGCCTCCCCTTGTTTTTTTATTTCTTCCATCGAAACTTCCTTGGACAGTGCCGGGCTTGAACCGAGAAAGGCAAAGGATCTTAAATCATGGTCTTCCGAGAGCAATTGGAAAACGGGTGACAACATCGCCAAAATGATGAGCAGTCCCATCACCAATTTCACATATCTGTCCAGACGGTTATTCGGCAATAACAAATCAATAAAGGTGGCGATCAAAACCAGGAGGACAATTTGCTTTAACCAATCACTCATCCAGGAGACCATCTGTTTCACCTACCTGATCATGGCGGAAATGTTTCCGGCCGCTACCAAAATGGTTACGGAGAGAAAAAACATGAGCCCGACGGTTGCCAAAGCCGCAAAGACGTAGATCAGTGTTTTGCCGATCGTGTTTAAACTTTCAATGATGGGACTGCTTCCCAAAGGTTGCATGATGGCAGCCGAAAAATTATAGATAAAGGCAAGCGATAATATCTTCAACGCCGGGAAAGCGCAAATAAACAGGAGGATCAGCACTCCGGAAAGCCCCACGGTGTTTTTCACCAGCAAAGAAGCACTCATGACGGTGTCTGCCGCTTCGGAAATGGTTCTTCCCACCACCGGCACAAAATTCCCCGTGATGTATTTGGCGGTTCGAAGCGTAATCCCGTCGGTCACCGCACTGGTGGCTCCCTGAATGGAAATCACCCCCAAAAAGACGGCCAACAGCCCTCCCAATAAAGTGATACCGGTTTTGCGCAACAATCCCGCCAAGTGATTGACTTTGTACTTCTCCGTGATGCTGCTGACGATGCTGAGCACCGCCGAAAAAAACAACAGCGGAAAAACCACGGTATAGATCAACGTTCCGATGATGTGGATCATAAAAACAATCAAGGGATGAAAAAGGGATACGGACACCACGTTGCCCATCGTCACCATCAGCGTCATCATCAACGGAACCAGCGACAGCATGAAATCGGTCATTCGCCCGATCGCCAGCTTGGCCGAATCGACGGCGACATAAAAACTGTTCACCGCCAAAATGATCACCACCATAAACACGATGGCATAGGCCACTTTACTGACCTGATTTTGTTCAAACGCCGTCTGGAGCGTTTGCAAAATCATGCTGAAAACCGTAAGGATGATGATGCTGCCCAACAATTTCCCGTTGTACAGGACTTCATCGAAAAAATACCTGACGAAACCGCTTAAAACGTTCTTGAGGCTGAGACCGTTTTCCCCCGAGAGAATCAAATCAAAAATATCCTTTGAACTCTGCCCGTCCAAATATTTTTCATAATCTTGCGCAATTTGTTTCCAAAAATCCTCGACTTGTTCGGTTTGCAACTGATCGAGGCGGGAACGGATCATCTCATGGACCATCCGGGAATCCCCCTCGCTTTCAGCCGCAGCCAAGAGAGGAAAGCCTGTGATCAAAATCAAAATCCATCCAAGCAAAATCTTTTTCTTCATTCCCCTTCATCCTTACGCGGGCAGAATTTGGATAATGGTCTCAATCATCACGGTAATGATCGGGATGGCCATGACCATGATCAAAACTTTTCCTGCCAGTTCAATCTTGGAAGCAATGGAATCTTGTCCGGCATCCCTTGTCACTTGCGCCCCAAACTCGGCAATGTAAGCAATTCCGATGATTTTCAAGATGGTTTCCAAAAACAGGTCATTCACCTTGGCCAGATGCGCCAGATCCTTCAGGATCCCGATCACTTCCCCGATTTTGGTTGCCAGGAAGATAAAAATAACCACACCGACAAACAGTGCCAATGAAAATGCAAAAACGGGGCTTTGTTCTTTTACGGCCAGGACAAGAAATGTGGTGATAAGGCCAAGGCCCGCCACCTGGATGATTTCCAAGCGGATCGCCTCCCATCAAGTACGAAACAAAAAGACGTTTTTAATGGTTTGAAACAAATCCTGAAGCAACATTGCAACCATAAACAAAACGACGACAAAACCAAACAGGGTGACCCAATGAGCGAAATCTTCCTTGCCCATTTGTTTTAACACCGTGTGAATCATGGCCACGATGATTCCGATTCCCGCAATCTGGAATACCGAATCCAAATGGTATGGCATAAAGCCAGCACCACCCCTTCATCCAAGTTTAAAACATCAAAATCACCAGAAGGGCTCCGGATAATACTCCGAGTGTTTTCACCATTTTTTCATAGGTTTCTTGTTCTTCCCGGGCTTTATTTTCTTCCATTTGCAAATTTTCTTGCGCCAAATCCAAGTGATGCAACTGATCCCACCGGTTGGAACTGCCCAACACCTGGCACAGTTTGAGGACGATGCCTTTTTCCTCTTCCCCCATCACTGTTTTTTTCCACTTTTCCTCAATGGCCGATTTCAAACATTCATAAGTGGATTTGCCATCCGAAGTATTTAATTTCCGGCTCGCTTCGAGGAAGACCGGTTTCAATTCGCCGCTTGCTTCGGCAATGCGTTCGAATGCCTCGGCAAGCGGCCTTGTCCCATAGTTGATCTCGGTTTTTAAAATCGCCAAACCGGAACGGAGTTCTTGTATTTGCCGCGGCCGCTTCCGGAGTTGCCGGGCTGAGTCAAATCCGATCTTGGACGTCGCCATGAGGATCAAAACCGCTCCCAAAACTTTCAACATAACGTTCCCGGCCTTCCCGCCCGTTGCCTTGCATCCAGCCGCTCAAAAAATTGATTAAAAACACCTTCCACCGTTCCGGGGCCTTTTCTCCTGCTCAACAAGATAATCCGGGTGAAAACCTTTTCCTGCAAAAGTTCCTTCAACACCGGACGCGCGGCGATCTCCTTGATGGATTGCCCGTGAACCGTGGCAAAAATGTGAACCCCCGCATAAATCGCTTCATGGATGGCATCACTGTCTTCTTTCCGCCCGATCTCATCCACCACCAGGAGATCCGGTGACATCGAGCGAATCATCATCATCATGCCTTCCGCTTTCGGGCACCCGTCCAACACATCCGTCCGGGGACCGACATCATGCTGGGGAACCCCCGCCACACATCCGGCAATCTCCGACCGTTCATCCACAATGCCGACTTTGAATGCCGGAAACAATGCGCTTCCTTCGCTGGCCCGGCGGGCAAGGTCACGGATCAGCGTGGTCTTCCCGCATTGGGGAGGGGACACAATCAACACATTTTCCACTTTGTTGTGATGGAACATATAAGGGAGCAACGGATCGGCCACGCCGGGAACCTGCCGGGCGATCCGGACATTAAAACCGGTGATGTCCCGAAGATGTTTGACTTTCCCTCCTTCCACAATCACCTTTCCGACCAGTCCGATCCGATGCCCGCCTTCCACTGTCACATATCCCTGCCTTAATTCTTCATCCATGGTGTACAATGAATGGTTGCTGATCAGATTTAAGAGATTCAGACAATCTTCCTTGTTCGGAATCATGGCATCGTGCGGCTGTTTGGAAAGGCGCGAAGACCGGCTGACAAACCACGACTCTTCATTGGTGACGATTTCCAGCGGTCTCTCCTGACGAACCCTGACTTCTTCCAAACACTCCAGCACCGGAGCAGGAAGCGACCGGATCACCTCACGGATGGAAAGCGGAAGAACTTGAAGAACCGGCTGAAAAGACATGGAGCACCTCCTGTCCCAAACCTTTTTTCTTATTCCCATTCATATGTGGACTTGTTTTGAATATGACAAGCAATGCGGACAAAATCACCGGACCGCGGAAGCAAAAAAAGAGCGGGACGCCCTTTTTTCAGTCCGTCCCGCCATCCATGATTTCTTCGGCTTCTTCATCGTGTATGTCTTGTAATTCCAGCACCGTATTGCATTTGGGACAAAGAAGTTCAATGGAATCATCTTCGAGATCTTCCGCCTCCACCACGACTTCTTCCCCGCATTCGGGGCAAACCACATACACCGGCTCATCAAACTCTTCGTCTTCATCTTCATCGTCATAAACCAATAATTCCAGATCATTCAAGTCTTCATCCACGGCCTCCACATATTCTTCCAATTCTGACTGTCGCCGGTCCAACTGCTCAACGGACTCCACCAACTGATCCACTACGTCCAACAGACGGTGCAATGCTTTGGATTCCACGTGATCCCGGTGTTTTTCATCACCTTGCAAAAGTCCCTCAATATAAGATAAATCCCGTTTTAAGTTGACATACATACAATCACCTCATCGTCCCTGATGATTTTTCCTTAGTGTGTCTTTTTCACCGGAGACCCAAACAAATCAATAAATGGAAACAAGATTTTACGGAAAACGGGACATTCTAAACCAATAAAACGACAAAAGAGGTGAACCGAATGCCTCCAAACCAAATGGCTTCGAAAGAAAAAAGAACCGCGCCTGATTCTGCGGTTTTACTCACATTAAGCACCATTCCGTTTATCATGGTGATCGGAAACTCGATGCTGATTCCTGTATTGCCGACAGCCGAAGAAGCATTGAATGTAAATTCATTCCAAGTCAGCCTGCTTATCACCTTGTTTTCCATCCCGGCTGCCATCGTCATTCCAGTGGCCGGAATTCTGGCGGACCGGATCGGCCGCAAACAAATTGTTTTTTACAGTTTGCTTTTATACGGCTTTGGAGGGTTGTTGGCCGGCTTTTCGTCCATCATCCAAGGAGGATCTTACACCCTGGTTTTGATTTCAAGGATCATTCAGGGCATCGGCGCTGCCGGAACCGCTCCGATTGCCATGGTCTTGTTGGGGGATTTGTACCAAGGGCAAGCCCGGAGCAAATCGCTTGGCATTTTGGAAGCCTCCAACGCATTCGGGAAAGTCATCAGTCCCATTCTCGGTTCACTGATTGCACTGATCACTTGGTATGCCATGTTCTTTATTTTTCCTCTCTTGTGTGTGCCGGTGGCCATTGCCTTATGGAAAGTGATCGAAGAACCGTCCAAAAGAGAACCCCCCCAACCTTTGCGGGAATACAAACAACATATCCGCCAGGTCTTTCAACGCAGGGGTTCCTGGCTTGTCGTTACTTTTTTGTCCGGGTCTTTGATCATGTTCACCATGTTCGGGGTTTTGTTTTACCTCTCTGATTTCCTTGAAGAATCCTTCCGCATCGGTGGCGTGATCAAAGGGTTTATTTTGGCCATCCCGTTGCTCGCCTTATGTTTGACCGCATACTTCACGGGGGCTCATGTAAAAGAAAAAACGCACCAGATGAACCAATTGATTGTGATCGGTTTGATCATCACCACGATCGCCACTGCGGCCATTCCCTGGTGGCGCAATGCCTACTGGCTGATTCTCTGCTCTTTTGCCATCGGCATTGGAAGCGGGTTGATCCTTCCCTGTTTAAATACGTTGATCACCTCCGCCGTCGGCATGCAGGAACGTGGCATCATCACTTCGTTATACAACAGCGTCCGTTTTTTCGGAGTGGCCCTCGGCCCGCCGGTTTTCGGCGCTTTGTCACCGCATCCCTTTCTTTTGTTTCTCGGGCTGGGAGGCATATTATTTGTCATGATTTTCCTGACCCGGAAGTTTATCGAGCGTCCCCAACGGTTGCGGGGAAAAGACGGAAGGACCCGTTTGTTGCTGCGGAAAAAAAAGCTTTCGCCTGCCTGAAGTGTTACCGGCGGATTCGCCCCGCATAAAAATAAGATGTATTTCAAGATGCATTTCATTTCAGGAGGCGAAATCCATGAATCAGCCATTATGGCCGGATACACTCGTTTCATCCCGAAAGCGCCCGCCTAAACCCCGTCGGAACGGTTTGACCATGGTGATCGACAAGGGGTTGGGGTTGAGCGCTTTTTGCGATTTGCTTCAGCTCGCCGGCGAATATATCGATTTTCTCAAGTTGGGATTTGGCACCGCCGGAGTCACCCCGCCCGAAATCTTACGAAAAAAAATAGCACTCGCCCGGCAATCCAAGGTCTCCATTTACCCGGGCGGCACCTTTTTGGAAATTGCCCATGCCCGAAAAAAGCTCCAACCGTGCTTGAAGACCCTCGCCGGATTAGGGTTTGAATGGATTGAAGTTTCCGACGGATTGATGGAATTTTCCCCGGCCGAGCGCTCCCGCCTGATCAGACTGGGGCAAGAAATGGGTTTTCGCGTCATCACTGAAATCGGGAAAAAGGCCTCAGGCATTCCCCTGGATTTAAAAACGTTTGCAGATGTATATGAACGGGACCGGGAGGCGGGAGCCGCCTTTGTGATCGTGGAAGGAAGAGAATCGGGAAAAAATGTCGGGATCTATGATGAAAACGGGCAAATCCGCCGGTCCATGCTGGAATTCATCCGGAACCGAACCGATCCCGATACCATTTTGTGGGAAGCTCCCCAAACCCATCAGCAAATCCAACTTCTTCATCTTCTCGGCCCGAAGGCCAATCTGGGAAATATTTCGCCCCATGATATCCTGTCGCTGGAATGCTTGCGGAGAGGCCTTCGGGCCGATACCTTCCATCCGGGCGATCCCCGTACTTAAACATTCATAAATCAAACCTGTCCCACATATTTTTAGTACAAACTTGACAGGACAGGGGTTAACCGAATGAATCCCGATCTTCTTTTAGTGACACTCATCATCATCGGCGTCATCGGACGATCGCCGTTGATCGCAACGGCCTCCAGTTTGTTGCTCATTCTCAAATTGATTCATTTGGAGCGGTACTTCCCTGCTTTGGAAAGAAGAGGGTTGGAATTCGGATTGTTGTTTTTAACCATTTCCGTTTTGGTCCCTTTTGCTTCCGGGCGAATCCAAAGCAAAGATGTTTTATCCGTTTTTATCACTCTGCCCGGGATTTTGGCTCTCATTGGCGGAGCCTTGGCTACATATATGAACGGAAAAGGACTGGACCTTTTAAAAGTGGATCCTCAACTCATCGTGGGGCTTGTAATCGGCTCCATCTTCGGCATTTTATTTATGCGCGGCATTCCGGTCGGCCCTTTGATGGCTGCAGGAATCACAGCCTTTTTGCTCCGGCTTTTGAAATGGCTTTTTTGAATCCGGTTAAAAAAAGATTGCAACCGGATTGATCTTTCACTAAAATAAAAGTACATCATTTTCAAAAAAATCAAGGAGGTGGAAAGGATTATGAAAAATCTCCAAATCGTAAGCATGTTTCCCCTGAAAAAACCGGGCTTCAAGTATGCCCGTCAAATCAAAACCTTTGTAGGCAGATTCAATCCTTTCCGCCCCGATGACGGATAAACTCTTTTTTTTGCGGGACTCGTATCTCCAAAAGAAGCCACGGGTAAGGATCGTCTTGCCTGTGGCTTCTTTTTCTTTTTATAAGGGGGAGTACTGTGCGAATTCGAGATTGGGACCAAAATTTAAAAGTCCGTCTCTTCGGAGAAGGGCTGATTCACATTCTTTTTTGGATGTATATCCCGTTTATGTCCATATTCTTCGCCGATGCTTACGGAAAAAAAACCGCCGGGATCTTGTTGATTCTTTCACAGATGATCAGTGTGCTGGCCAATCTGGCCGGAGGTTATTGTGCCGACCGCTACGGACGGAAAAAAATGATGGTTATCGCCTCCGTCGGGGAATCGGTCACCTTTTTCTCCTTTGCACTGGCCAATTCGCCTTGGTTTTCCTCACCGGGTTGGTCTTTTGTCTGCTTTGCCGTTTTGGGAATGTTTCAATCCATCTATTGGCCGGCAAGCCATGCCATGATTGCGGATGTGGTGGCCGAAGAGGACCGGAACCAGGTTTTTGCCACCTTTTACACCACGTCCAATCTGGCCGTGGTCGTCGGACCGGTTTTGGGCGGATTTTTCTTTTTTCAACACCGGTTTGAATTGTTGCTGGCATCCGGCCTGGCCACTCTGTTATTAGCGGTTTTGATCCAAAAATTTGTCCGGGAAACCGCCCGGATCCGGGAAGGAAACACCCCTGTGTCCGGAAACGGGAAATGGATTGCGTTTGTCAAACAAAATTTGCGGGACTACCGGATTATTTTTTCCGACTTTAACTTCATGCTTTTTATCCTGGCAGGCATCCTGGTTTCCCAAACCTTCATGCAACTGGATTTGGTCATTGGCGTTTATGTCACGGAATCGATTCCGGTTCAAACCCTGTTTCAATGGGGATCGTTCAAAATCGAAGCGGGAGGCGCCGGATTTTTCAGCTGGCTGATTACGGAAAACGGTTTGATGGTGGTTCTTTTTACGGTTTGGATCACCAAGATGATTCACTCTTTTCACGAAAAAACCGTTTTTGTCACCTCATCCCTGCTGTACGGCTTTTCCATGATTTTGCTGGGTATGACGCATCTGTGGTGGCTCGCCTTTTTGGCTATCTTTATTTTCACCGTCGCCGAAATCCTGGTGGTCGGATTGCAGGACGGCTTTATTTCGAAACTGGCTCCGGAGTCCATGCGCGGACAATATTTTGCCGCAGCCAGTCTCCGGTTTTCCATCGGGAAAACCATTGCCCCCGCCGCCATTCCCTTGTCGGCATGGGTGGGATATCCGTGGACCTTTGCCATTTTGGGTTTGATCGCTTTTGCCGGGGCATTTTTGTATCATCTTTTGTTCCGGAACTTACGGCACCGTCCACTTCCGTCCGGCCATCTAAAAAAACGGGGTGCTCAAAAAGCAGTGTAGTCCGGAAAAAACCGGCGCCCTGTCGGAATTGGAGAGACATGAAAAAAACGGATGAGATGTTCACACCGTGAGCATCCATCCGTTTTCTGCCCTCTTCAGGAAAAAAACCGGACTGTGTTTTATTTCTTATCTTCTTCCATCCGCCTCATCATTTGCTGCCAAACCGTTCCGCTGGCTTCTTCTCCCCGCTTAATGCGTTCCAAAGCCATTTGGGCTTGCAACCGCACTTCGAATTCGACATCATTCACGGCTTCTTCCAAAGCAGGAATCGCACTTTCGTCGCCAACCTCAAACAAAAACCGGGCGGCACGCCATCGCACCAGTTTGTTCGGATCTTTCAACGCTTCACACATAGCCGGAATGGCTTTGGGATTCCCCAGATCCGACATCGTATCGCCCGCTGTGCGGCGGACAATGGCGGACCGGTCCTTCAAGGCTTCTTCCAGATACGGAAGCACCCGCTCATCTTCCAAAAAACCGAGATACACCACCGCCAGGCGGCGAATTGCCGGCTTTTCATCTTTCAGCGCTTTTGCCAGCAAATCCAGATCCCCGATTTCCGGTTCAAATTGTTCCAAAGCGGCATACCGTTTTTCCCACTCCGGAGAAGTGAATGCTTTTTCCACTTCTTCCCGGCTGATGCCTTTTTCTTTCGTTTCCGTCTCCCCGGAAAACGCTCGTTTCACCAGATTTTCCAGCCGCTTTTTGTCATAGGCGGCGGAAATTTCTTCCACGATTTGGTTCCCGACTTCTTCAATCTCCCCGTATCGCGGCTTTTGCTCAACCCATTGCCGTTCAAAAATCAAATTGGATGTCGTTTCCTGAACTTTCATCACGGCCTCTTTAAAACGATCCGGCAATCCAAAGCGGTACTCTTCCCCGTCTTTTAACAATTTTACTTGCATGGGGATCTCTTTCAACTTTTGGATCAAAACCGTGATTTCACCGAAAGAAGACGATTCTTCCTCCACCGTTTGCCCGCTCTGTTCTTCCCTTTCACCTTCGGCCTCCCCCAGGATTTTGCGCGCTTCGGCCAAAACCGCCGGCCAATCCGCTTTGGGGTGCCGCTCCAAAGACAAAAAGTCCGATACCTGAAAAACGCTTGTCACCCCGTCAATCGCCAGCAGTTTCCGGATATAATCCGGCGCTTCCTCTGCTTTCTCCCTGGGAAAATTGTAACTGACTCCGTCCGGAAGTGTCTCATCCATATTTAACTTCATCACGTTGGGACTGGGGGTCGGTTCAATGGATACGATCCGCATGCTATCCCATCCTTTGCTTCAATTAATCCTTTAAAAACGGATAAAACCCCCATAGCAAAGCTACAGAGGTCTCATCTTCCCCTCAGGCACGGGATACATACTCACCACTGCGCGTGTCAATGATGAGACGGTCTCCCTCATTGATGAACAAGGGAACCTGCACGGTAAACCCGGTGGACAATTTTGCCGGTTTGCTTCCGCCGGTGGCCGTGTCTCCCTTGATTCCCGGTTCGGTTTCCACCACTTCCAACTCCACGGTGTTGGGCAATTGGATCCCGATGGTTTCCCCTTTGTAAATCATGATTTGGATGTTCATGTTTTCTTGCAAAAAGTTCAATTCATATTCCAGCCGTTCCTTCGGCAAGGTGATTTGCTCATAGGTTTCATTATCCATAAAGGTGTATTCGCCGCCGCTTTCATACAAGTACTGCATTTCGCGTGTTTCCACCATCGCGCGGGGAACTTTTTCACCAGCCCGGAAGGTGCGTTCCTGGATGTTCCCGTTTCGCAAATTGCGCAATTTGGAACGGACAAACGCCGCGCCTTTTCCTGGCTTCACATGTTGAAATTCCATCACTTGCCAAACATCGTTGTCCAGTTCAATGGTTAAACCTGTACGAAAATCGTTGACACTGATCATTCTTCTTTTCCTCCCAAACTTTAATGAATCATGATGATTTCTTTGGAAACGTTTGTAATGTTTTCATATCCGGATTCGGTAACAATCAGATCGTCTTCAATCCGAACGCCACCCAAATCAGGAATGTAAATGCCCGGTTCAATGGTGATCACCATTCCCGGAACCAGTGCTTCTTCTCCCCTCGTGGAAACGAGCGGTTTCTCATGGACTTCCATTCCCAAGCCATGGCCGGTGCTGTGTCCGAAATACTCTCCATAACCATGCTCTTTGATGTAATTGCGGGCGATGGCATCCACTTCTTTTCCGGTTTTCCCGGGTTGAACCCCGGCAATCGCCTTTTTGTTTGCTTCCAGGACAATTTGATAAATTTCTTTTTGTTTCGCGGTGGGTTTGCCCATCATGACGGTGCGGGTGATATCGGACGCATATCCTTGATAATAAGCTCCGAAATCCAATGTGACAAGATCCCCTTTTTCAATCACTTTGTCACTGGCAACCCCGTGGGGAAGAGCCGAGCGCCAACCGGATGCGACAATGGTGTCAAAGGAGGAAGAAGTTGCCCCGTGTTCCCTCATGATCACTTCCAGACGCAGAGCCACTTCCTTTTCCGTCATGCCGGGGCGGATCTCTTGCAAGATCTGTTCAAAAGCACGATCTGCAATTTTGGCTGCTTCTTTGATCAGCAAAAGCTCTTCGGGTTCTTTGACCAGGCGAAGCTTTTCGATCAGTCCGCTGACCGGCACCAAGCGGATGGAATCCAACTGTTCCTTCAGCTTGGCCACCTGGGCATAGGTCAAATGATCCTGTTCAAAAGCCAGCTGTTGAATCCCCAGCTTTTTGCAGCAAGCCGCCACATCAGCGAAAATGTCCCCTTCTTGCCGGACCAATGTCCAATCCGGGCATTGTTCTTTGACCTGGACCACATACCGGAAATCGGTAATGAACAAAGCTTCTTTCCCCGTCAGCAAAGCGACCCCTGCCGTTCCCGTGAAACCTGTCATATAGCGCCGGTTGACCGGATGGCTGATCAGAAGGGCTTCCACGCCTTTTGCCGCCATCTCTTCGTGCAAACGTTGAATTCGCCGTTTCATCCTGTTCCCCCTTTTAAACGGATAAACGCCCCGCAATTGGTGTTATGTAGATATTCGTATTGTACCACAGAGGAGAAGGCATTTCTTCGCAATATTATATTTTCCCATGATCCCGTTTTTTTGTCTACGTTTCTTTCCGGGAAGAGGAAAACCCCCTTAAAAATCGAATTGTTTAATCAAAAAATCTGGGAGGGATCCTCATTTTGCTCCGTTTTTTTTCCACCCTCTTTATTGTATTGCTTGTCTGGGCCTTTATACCTTCCGCTGTCTTTGCCGCCAGCGCCTCCGGCAGCCACAAACGGTTTATTTCCCTTGCATCCGGACTTCATCACGGTAAATTTGACGGCACTTTTTACGACGGTGCGGCGCTTCGTTTAAATCCCGCCAAGCTCAAACAAGGAACGGACTCATCCGGAAAATACCATTTTGGCACTTTCTATTACGGCACGTGGACTTCACCGGTAATTCGTGAGAATTTTCTTGAAACCATTGCCTCATGGGAAGCCGACACTCCTGAAAACACCTGGATCGAAGTGGAACTTCGCGTCCACAGCAAAAACCGCTGGAGTTCGTGGTACAGCATGGGGGTTTGGCATGAAAACGACCACCCTTTCCGGCGCCATTCCGTCAGCGGCCAGTCGGACGAATTCGGGCGGGTTTCCGTCGACACGCTGGTGTTGAACAAGACGGCTTCTGCCGTTCAAGCCCGGGTCACCCTCTTTACGACCGAGCCCGGCCGAAGCCCCGTCCTGACTTCCTTGGGCCTCTCGGTTGCCTCCGGCAAAGATGAACCCGGCCAAGTGCCCAAAACCGGCTTGACCAGCGCGTTGGACGTACCCATGCGTTCCCAAATGGTTTATCCGGACGGGGGAGAAGTCTGGTGTTCCCCCACCTCTTTATCCATGGTGATGGCTTATTGGGCCAAAGTAATGAATCAACCCCGTTGGGATCAACCCGTGCCACAGGTTGTCACAAAAGTGTGGGATTATGTTTATGACGGAGGGGGAAACTGGACTTTTAACACGGCCTATGCCGCCTCTAACGGGCTGGAAGCCAAAGTGGTGCGGCTGAAAAGCCTGGCGGACGCGGAACGCTGGACCGCACACCGTGTCCCCGTCATCGCCAGCATTGCTTATGGTGAAGGGGAACTGCCCGGAAGCCCGATCCCCTCTTCCAACGGGCATCTGTTGGTGATCCGCGGTTTTGACGAAAACGGGGATGTCCTGACCAATGACCCGGCCGGCCCCAGCGACGATCAAGTCCGCATCACTTATCCGCGCGAAGCGTTTGAAAAAGCTTTTCTCAACCACTCCAACGGCACCGTCTACCTCATTTATCCCAAAGGTTGGGACATTCCGCTGGGGGACCGATGGTAAGATTCATTCTCCGTCTATTTACACATTTGCCGAATTCAAGTTAGAATGGACTCCGAACGGCAAGAAGCGGACCGCCCGGCGCGTGTCCGCCTCTTCGTCCGCGTTCGGTTTTCTGTGAACATTTCATAAAAACAAGGTGGTGCAACCTTTCGTGTCCGAAAAAAACATCGCATATGGCGGACAAGCCGTCATCGAAGGCGTCATGTTCGGCGGCCGATATGCGCAAGTCACGGCCATCCGGCGGAAAAACGGAGAGATTGAGTGCTTGGAAATAGAAAAAAATGAAATCGCTTGGCTGAAGCCGCTGAAACAACTTCCATTCATCCGCGGGCTGGTTTCGCTGATTGAATCCAGTGCGTTGGGGGCCAAGCATATGCAATATGCCTCCGAAAAGTATGATCTGGATCATCTGGATCCCGAAGAAGCCGAAGAAGTTGAAGAAGAGCCAACATCCGGCTCCAAATGGGAAATGATCCTGAGCATAACGCTCATCGGGATTTTGTCTTTACTGATCGGGAAGGTCATCTTCACTGCTTTGCCCGCCTATCTGGCAAGCATCCTGTTTGACCGCTTCACCCAAAACCTCATCGTGCAAAACTTGATTGAAGGCGCCATCAAAACCTTATTGCTGTTGGGCTATCTCTGGGCTGTTTCCCAAACCCCGCTTGTCAAACGCGTTTTTCAGTATCACGGGGCGGAACACAAAGTGATCAACGCCTTTGAAAACGAGGAACATTTAACCGTGGAAAACGTGCAAAAATATTCCACGCTTCATTACCGGTGCGGCAGCAGCTTTTTGGTTTTCACCATTATCATCGGCGTCATTGTCTATTCATTTTTCAGCTATGACAATGTATGGGAGAGAATCGGAATCCGGATTCTGTTGATTCCGGTGGTGATCGGATTATCTTATGAATGGCTAAAATTCACCAATTCGCTGCGACACATACCGGTTCTCAAATATTTGGGCTATCCGGGATTGTGGTTGCAAAAACTGACGACCAAAGAGCCGACCGATGATCAGGTGGAAGTGGCCATCAAAGCCTTTGAACGCATGCGGGAGATGGATGCGCTTTTGGAAAAACAGAAAACGCCCGCTTCCCCGTTGACCCCCCCGGTGAACTCTCCAATTCATTAAAAGGAGGCTGCAAAATGCCAAGGCGAACGCAATTTCCATGGTATTATCTGATTTTGGGGCTTGCCGCCATCGGTTTGATCTCCCAACTGGTCCATTCTCCCTCATCTTTTTTCATCCCGGTTCTTGTCATCGGGTTGGTCTGGTATTTTTACAAAGCGCCTCCCCGCTGGTTCATCCGCCTCGTCAACCCTTCCCATCCCCGCGCCTCGAAAAAGCTGCCGAAAAAAAAGCGGAAAAAACACCGGTTTCAAGTCATCAACGGAAATAAAAAATAAGTCAGGCCCCCATCCGCCGGGGGCCTTGACTTGCGGTATATTTTGAAATATTCCGACTTGTTTTTTCATCAGCTTCCCGCTTGATCCGTGCGTTTTTGCCGGAGACTGTTTCGCTTGCCCCTTGCTTTTAAATATTCGTCAAATGTCCAGTTATTGAAAAAGAGTTCGGCCGCTTTGACCCCGGACAAGAACAATTCCCTCTTTTTTTCTTTCGATAATGAAAAATCAGTTAATTTGACGTCCAAAGAAGGAACCTGGATTGAACGCACTTGCTCCAATTCCTCAATATAGCGGTTGTCATGAGCCTCCAACATGGTAAAAAACAAGGAAAGCAACATGCTGAACGGACCGGAGATCTTATTAAATTCATGATCTCTTTCGGAGAACAACCGGAAACCGAAAGTGGGCCAACGGGGATTCTCCTTGTCAAACAACCAGACCGGAAAGTTGCTCAACACGCCTCCGTCGACGATGTAACAAGTCTCCCCTGTCGGTTTGTACGTTAATTTCACCGGATCAAAAAAGAACGGAATACTGCAACTCATACGGACCACTCTGGCCACCGGAAAATTTTCCGCCTGATAGCCATAATCCTCCAGATCCCGGGGCAAGACCAACAGTTGGCCCCGCGTGATGTCTGAAGCAATGATATGAAGCTCCGTTTCCCGGGACAAGTCTTGAAACGTTTGAACCCCTTTTTGCTCGAGGAGCCGGGCGATCCATTTCTCCAAATCATTCCCGGAAAACAATCCCTTTTTAAACCATAACCGGATGGCGGATCCCACATACGGCAAATAGTCAGGCCATTTCGGGGTCAAAAAATCGCTGAAATCTTTGTCCATCATGATTTCAGCCATTTCCCGGGCGGTATAGCCGGATGCAATCAATGTGGCGATGATCGACCCGGCCGAAGAGCCGGCAACTTTTTTCCAGCGATACCCGTTGCTTTCAGCGACAGACAAAGCCCCCACCAGCCCGATCCCTTTGACACCGCCACCTTCAAACACAGCATCAGCCCACATACGATCCCTCCTGAAAAAATTCTCCTTTTCCCATAAATATGTCTCTCTGTTGAAAAAAACCCTGGAAACATGTCCAAGGTTTTTAGGGTTTTGAATCCATTTGCTCTTCTTTTTTCAACGAATGAAGAAACTTGACCAATTCCGGATTATTTTCCAGGTACTCCACAAGATTTTCGATGCATGTGATCGAGTCCCAGCTCAAGTGATGTTCAATACCCTCGACATCCTGATAAATTTTATCTTCACTGACTCCGATCAACCGCAAAAATTGTTCCAGGAGATCATGCCGGTCCATTAAGCGTTTTCCAATCTTTTTCCCTTTCGGCGTGAGAATCAAACCGCGATATTTCTCATAAACCAAATATTTATTTTGGTCCAGCTTTTGCACCATCTTGGTCACAGAAGAAGGGTGAACCTCTAAAGCCTCAGCAATATCCGAAACCCGTGCATAACCTTTTTGCTCAATCAACTTATAAATATTTTCCAAATAATCTTCCATGCTTGGTGTAGGCATGAAGAGGCCCCCTATCTATCCTTATTCGTACCCGCACAATGACGCTCGATTGTTTTGACCAGATCCACACCCAAACGCTTCAGACGACTTTCCAGCTTTTCATCCTTCAACGAGCCATCCGGATGAAAGGCCTGGTAAGCCTGAGGAACAGACGGCATGGATGGCAACGGCCAAGCATGCAATGTCCGGCAGATGATGTTTAAGGTGTTCAAGGTATTGGTGGCTCCCAAGGCTCCTCCCGAAGTTCCCAACAGCGCGACAAATTTCCCTTCCAATTCTCTCGCCCCGATAAAATCCAGTGCATTTTTCAACACCCCCGAGACGGATCCGTGATATTCGGGGGAAGCCAGGATATATCCTTCAGCTTCCAACATTTTTTGTTTAAACCGGTGAACATTTTCCGGATACGTCGACTCATCGGAGCGAGCATCATAAATGGGAAGCGGATACTTTCGCAAATCAAAGATTTCCACTTCAGCTCCGGTCTGCCTTGCAGCTTCGGCAACGATCGCCACTGCTTTGTGGGTGGTCGAATCTTCCGTCAAGCTGCCGGGAACAGCCAAGATTTTCACCATATCAGCACCCCCGTCTTTTCTATGTATCCTTTTGCCATTGATGTCCCTTGAAAAAGATCTGTATTGTTTCATTTTAGCACGTTTCAGTATACCTAATTCATCCGATCTTTTCTACAAAAACAAAAAGCTGACTCTTAAAGAGTAGCTTTTTCAGAAAAGACAAAACATTATACCCGTCAAGCCATCTTCCCGTCAAATGTCATGCGAAGCCAAACGGATGTAATCCACAAACAACAAGCCTTTTTTAAGCAGGAACACCACCGCAACATACCGGGCATTGGAAGGGGGAGACGGGACAATGGTGAAATACGAATACCATTTCCTTCCCAAGTAAGGAGGATGAATGAGAAGCGGGGTGGATCGGATAATCTGCCGTTTTTCGTTTGAATAAGCCACCGTGGCATACAACTCTGCTTGGCTTTGCGGAGGGGTCACGTTCAGCAGACGAAAGTACAGATAATAGACACAACCTCTTTCGAAAGGGCCGCGAATGGTCTGTTTTAAGACAGAATCACCCCCGGCCCCCGTGGCCCCCATCCACATGGAATAATCCCCGGCGCGCAGCGGGTTTTTCATCCGGCTTATCCGTTTTCCCGTCCATGGAGCCCTTCCTTTTTGAAAGCCTCCGTTGATTAAAATATTCCGTCCGGAACATGCCATCTTTTACAGCCTCTTTTCTGTTTCAGATCGATTTATTGTATTCCCCTTTCTTCCGGATGGTGCAGGCTCATTCTTTTCTTTATAGAAATATAATAAAAATAATCCAAACGAAAGGAGGGTCGGGATTCTCCCCAACCCTCCTTTCTATTGAACACTCTAATATAATAAAAGGAGAAAGCGATAAAATGGCAGCGAACCAAACTGTAAAAATTAAAGGGGATGAATTGAATTTTTCTCAATTCTCATCTGTTGTTTTTGAAAAAACCCCGGTTGCCTTGGACGATGAAGCCATCAAACGGATGCAAGCTTCCCGGGATTTTGTCGAACGGCTGATTCAAAACAGAGAAACAGTTTACGGGATCACCACCGGCTTTGGCCAGTTATGCAACCGTTTCATCGATCCCGGCCAAGCTTCCCGGCTTCAACACCATTTAATCCAAAGCCATGCCTGCGGAACGGGGGAACCGCTTCCGGAGCCAGTGGTCCGCGGAATGATGCTGCTCCGGATCAACGCTTTGGCCAAAGGTTATTCCGGAATTCGCCCTTCCACGGTGCAAGCTCTGGTGACGTTGTTGAACCGGGAAGTGTATCCGGTCATCCCCTCGCAAGGGTCACTCGGTGCCAGCGGGGATCTGGTCCCGCTCGCCCACATGTGCCTTCCGCTTTTGGGAAGGGGAGAAGTCATGCATCAGGGGAAACGAAAGCCCGCTTCGGATGTATTAAAAGAAATCGGCCTGACGCCGCTTAAACTGGAAGCCAAGGAAGGATTGGCCTTCATCAACGGAACGCAAATGATGTGCAGCCTCGGAGCCTTGGCCGTGATGGAAGCCAAAAAACTTTTGCTGGCTGCAGACATTATTGCTTGCATGACTTTGGAAGCATTGGAAGGCATCCCGCATGCCTTTCATCCCCGTCTGCAACAAGTGCGCGGACAGTCCGGCCAAATGGTCACCGCGGATAACTTGCGCAAACTGCTTCAAGGCAGTGAATGCATCAGCAAGCCCGGGGAAAAACGGGTCCAGGATGCTTACAGTCTTCGTTGTATCCCACAAGTGCACGGCGCTTCCAAAGATGCTTTCCATTATGTTGAAGAGATTGTGCTCCGGGAAATGAATGCCGCAACCGATAACCCGCTTCTTTTCGCCGATGAAGAAGAAGTCGTCTCCGGAGGAAATTTTCACGGGCAGCCCCTTGCTTTGGCTTTGGATTTCTTAACCATGGCGATGGCCGAGATCGCCAACATCTCCGAACGCCGCACGGAAAGGCTCGTCAATCCGCAACTCAGCGGCCTCCCTCCGTTTTTGGTCCCCAACGGGGGATTAAACTCCGGTTACATGATTTTTCAATATGTCGCCGCTTCCCTGGTTTCGGAAAACAAAACCTTGTCGCATCCGGCTTCCGTCGATTCCATCCCCTCCTCCGGCAATCAGGAAGACCATGTCAGCATGGGAGCGATCAGCGCCCGGAAATGCCGGCAAGTGATCGAAAACACCCGCAAAGTGCTGGCCATCGAATATCTTTGTGCCGCGCAAGCTCTGGAATTTCAATCAAAAAAACCGGGCAGAAGCACACGGCTGGCTTACGATCTGTTGCGCCAATCGGTCCCTCCCTTGGAAGAAGACCGGGAAGGTTACCGGGAAATCGAATGGGCCGACCATCTCATCCAAAGCGGACAACTGACCAGTTTGATTCAAAGCCGGATCGGGCTGAAAGTTTGACCGGCAAAGAAAAAAGCAACGGACTTTGCTGTTCCGTTGCTTTTGTCGTCATCAATCCCAAATCTTCACCGGGCAAAACCCGATGGCATCGCATGAAACCAGGCGCAATTCGATTCCGTCGACATTCCCTTCAATCGCATCTTCTTGCGCCCTGCCGTGCAAATGACCATAAACGCACAGTTTCACGCCATATTTCTTCATGAGTTCCATAAATCCCGATTCGCTGGCCATCGGCGTGATCGGAGGATAATGCAGCATCACGATTTTTTCTTTATCCGGTTGTTCACGCTCCGCCATTTCCAGAGCGATTTCAAGCCTTCCCACTTGGCGTTCATAAATTTTCCGGTCTTCTTCTTCGTTGTAAAACTTATCTCCCGGCAGCGTCCAGCCTCTCGTGCCGGCAACCACTTTTCCTTCCACCAGCGTGTAATCGGCATCGATCCACTCCATGCCTTCCGGGAGCATCTGGCGGACTTTCTTTTTGCTTTGGGCGTAATAACAATGATTTCCCGGCGACAGCACTTTTTTTCCGGGAAGCTGATGGATCCAGCCGAAATCGTAACGGGCCACTTCCAGTTTCATCGCCCAGCTGATATCCCCGGGAATCAAAACGGTATCTTCCGGTTGGACGGTATCTAACCAATGATCACGAATTTGATGATAATGCCGGTCCCATCCAAACACATCCATCGGTTTATCAATGTCTTTTTCCGGATCAATGTCATACAAACTGACTTCCCTGTTAAAAGATAAATGCAGATCACTTAATGCGTAAATGGCCAATCATCTTCACACCTTTTTCTTCTTGTAACGGTTTGTCGGTTATGATTGTATAATACAAAAACCCGGTCACTTGAGCAATTTTTCAAAACAAACGGAAGAAAAACACCTCCCGCATCGGGAGGTGTTTTTTTGGTGATCAGGAGCAACCGGTGGTGGCACCGCAATCCAGGCAAACATAACAGGATCCGTTCCGTTTGGTCATTCCGCCGCATTCAATGCACAAGGGGGCTCCACTGCTGGCACGGATGGCTTCCAGATTGCTGTTTTCCACAGATGCGGACGACAGTTGCAATGATTCCTTCCGTTTTTCATCCGCCTTTAATTCCTTTGTTTCCTTTGCTTCCGCTGCCGGTGCGTCAACGGCCGATTCTTTCTTTTTCTGGTTCAAATAACAACGCAACTCTTCTTTCTTCGGCGGAACTTGGACAAAATCCGTTTTTCCCAGATATTCCATACCCAATAACCGGAAGACGTAATCAATCACCGAAGTGGCCATTTTGATATTGGGATGGTCCACCATTCCGGCCGGTTCAAACCGGGTGAACGTCAATGAGTTGACATATTTTTCAAGCGGCACCCCGTATTGCAAGCCGAGAGAAACCGCAACGGCAAATGCATCCAGCATGCCCCGCATCGTGCTTCCTGCTTTGTGCATGTCAATAAAGATTTCTCCCAACGAGCCGTCTTCATATTCCCCGGTGCGAACATAGATCTTCTGCCCGTTGATTCTTGCCTCTTGAGTGAATCCGTCCCGTTTCCGCGGCAACTGGCGACGGACACCGGACACACGGCCTTGGGAAACCGCTTGGCTTGACTCAGGGCCGGCAGACAGCGCCTCTTCTTCCGCGGCTTCCTCATCGTTTTGATCGTCCCCTTTGGTATTGAGCGGCTGGGAGCTTTTGGATCCGTCGCGGTACAAGGCCACGGCCTTCAATCCCAATTTCCATCCTTCTTCATAAGCATGGAGGATATCCTCAACGGTGGCACTATTCGGCATGTTAATGGTTTTTGAAATGGCTCCGCTCAAGAAAGGCTGAGCCGCGGCCATCATCCGCAGATGCCCCATGTAGTGGATAAAGCGGGTGCCATGTTTTCCGCACGGGTTGGCCGTGTCAAAAACCGGGTAATGCTCTTCACGCAGATGCGGTGCTCCTTCAATCGTCATCATGCCGCAAATCACATCATTGGCTTCATCGACTTGCTTCTTGGTGAAGCCCAATGCCCTTAACACGTCAAAATCCGGTTTTTCATACTGTTCGGGGGTAAAGCCCAAGCGTTTCAAACAATCATCCGTCAATGTATAACGGTTGAAAGCAAACGAAAGCTCAAACACTGTCGGCAGAATTTCTTCCACCCGGTTCAGATCTTCATCGGTAAACCCTTTTTGTTTCAAGGTTTCCCGGTTAATGTGAGGCGCATTGTCCAACGACAACGTACCCGTTACATAAGTGAGAATGTCGTCGATTTGCTCTTTGCTGTAACCCAGCTTTTTCAAGGCCGGACGGATGGAATGGTTGGCGATTTTAAAGTAACCGCCGCCGGCCAGCTTTTTAAATTTCACCAACGCAAAATCCGGTTCGATCCCCGTCGTGTCGCAATCCATCAACAAACCGATGGTTCCGGTTGGAGCCAAGAGGGTCGTTTGCGCATTGCGATAACCGTATTTTTCTCCCATGGCGAGAGCTTCGTCCCAAGCAGCCCGGGCCGCTTTCAACAGATATTCCGGGCAAACTTTTTCATCAATGCCCATCGGCTTGACTTCCAGGTTTTCATATTCTTCTTCCGGTGCATTGTATGCCGCACGGCGATGGTTGCGAATCACCCTGAGCATATGCTCCCGGTTTTGCGGGAATGCTTTAAAAGGTCCCAACTCTTTGGCCATTTCCGCCGAAGTGGAATAAGCCACCCCGGTCATGATGGCCGTGATCGCCCCCGTAATCGCCAAGGCTTCTTTGGAATCATAAGGAATGCCGGAAATCATCAGCAACGTTCCGATGTTGGCATATCCAAGCCCCAAGGTGCGATACAAATAAGAAAGCTTGGCGATTTCTTTGGACGGATATTGTGCCATCAACACAGAGATTTCCAGAACAATGGTCCACAGACGGCAAGCATGACGGAAAGCGGGAATATCGAACTTGCCGGTTTCGGCATCAAAAAATTTCACCAGGTTCAACGAAGCCAGGTTACAAGCGGTATTATCCAAAAACATGTATTCCGAGCAAGGATTGGAAGCATTGATCCGGTTGTGCCTTGCCCCGAGTTTGCCATCCATCCCGGCGGGCGTGGTATGCCACTCATTGATGGTGGTGTCATATTGGATTCCAGGATCGGCACATTCCCAAGCGGCTTTTCCGATTTGTTCCCACAAGGAACGGGCCGGGATTTTTTTGCACACTTCACCGGTCGTGCGGTACGTCAGCTCCCAGTCTTCATTGTTTTTCAGTTTCTTGAAGAAAGAATGGGGGACCCGGACAGAGTTGTTGGAATTTTGCCCGGAAATGGTTTCATAAGCTTCTCCGTTAAACGAAGAATCATATCCGGCTTGAATCAATGCTCTGGCTTTTTTCTCCTCGACCAATTTCCAATTGATAAACTCTTCGATATCCGGGTGATCAATATCCAGGCACACCATTTTTGCCGCCCGGCGGGTGGTGCCGCCCGATTTGATCGCTCCGGCTGCACGGTCCCCGATTTTCAGGAAAGAAAGCAGTCCGGATGAAGTGCCTCCGCCTGACAGGGTTTCCCCTTTCCCGCGGATATTGGAGAAGTTGCTTCCCGTACCGCTTCCATATTTAAACAACCGTGCTTCCCGCACCCACAAATCCATGATTCCATTTTCATTGACCAGATCGTCTTCCACCGAAAGAATAAAGCAGGCATGCGGTTGCGGACGTTCATATGCACTTTTCGATTTCTTCAATTCTTCCGTTTTGGGATCCACATAATAATGGCCTTGCGGTTTTCCGGTAATACCATAAGCATAACTTAATCCCGTGTTAAACCACTGGGGGGAGTTTGGCGCGGCCATTTGGTGCAACAGCATGTACACCAATTCATCATAAAAGGCCTGGGCATCTTCCTCCGTATCGAAATATCCGTGATCTTCCCCCCATTTCCGCCAGCATCCGGCCAAACGGTGCACAACCTGTTTGACGCTTCTTTCCGGTCCGAGAACTTTCTTTCCGTTTTCATCGAGGATTTCATTTCCCTCTTCATCCGTTTGGGGCACTCCCGCTTTGCGGAAGTATTTGGAAACCAAAATATCGGTGGCAACCTGTGACCAACCCTTCGGAACTTCGGCTCCCTTCATCTCATAAACAACCGTTCCGTCCGGATTGGTGATGCGGCTGTCCCGTTTTGTATATTCAATCGTGTCATATGGGTTTTGGCCTTTTTTGGTGAAGTACCTCGTGATCTTCATTGTTTCCCTCTCTTCTTTCTACTATATGTAGTATCAAAAACAGTATAATACTGTTTTTGATACTACA